>OY782680.1:3452500-3506731 GCA_963678085.1 Aliishimia sp. | reverse complement strand
CGCGCACACGCATGGACAAGCTCGCAACGAAGCATGACGTGATCGGGGATGTGCGGGGATCAGGCCTGATCTTTGGGGCGGAAATGGTGACAGATCGCAGCGCCAAAGCCCCGGCCAGCGCGTTCACCGACCGTGTCATCAATTCCATGCGCCACCGCGGCATCGTGCTCTCGAAACTGGGGCGTCACAAGAACACGCTCAAGATTCGCCCACCAATGCCCTTCTCAATCCAGAACGCCGATCTGCTGTTTGATACGCTGGATGATGTGTTGTCCGAAACGCCGGTGCATCCATGACGACGGCCGAGAAAGCCCTTCCCCTTTGGGGATTGGAGGGCGCAGAGGTCACGTTGATCGCCGCACGCGAAAACAGCGTCTATCGTCTGGATCACCCTACGGGTCAATTTGCACTGCGACTACACCGCATCGGATATCGGACCGACGCAGAATTGGCAGCGGAGCTTGACTGGATGGCATGGGTCGCGCGATCTGGCTTATCAGTGCCGACGCCCCGGATGAGCTTGAGCGGATCGCACCTCCAGATCGTGGATGGCATTCAGGTCGATGTACTCGGCTGGCTGAAGGGCGGCACGCTCGACATCGCATTACCCGAAATGGACAAGGCTGCACGCGTGCAGATTTTTGGCACTTTGGGCCGCGACATGGCAAAGCTGCACACAGCAAGCGATGCGTGGCCGGGGGCTGCAAAAAGCGCGCGACCAGCCTGGGATGCCAACGGGCTGGTGGGGAGTGCACCGCTCTGGGATCGCTTCTGGGACAACCCCGCCCTCACGGCCCAGCAGCGAGAGCTCTTCCTCGCATTTCGCACAAAAGCCCGAAGCGATCTTGACACCCTTGCCCCGTCACTGGACTACGGATTGATCCATGCCGACCTAGTGCCGGGCAATGTGATGGTACAGGGCTCCCACCTTCATTTCATCGATTTTGACGACGGCGGGTTTGGGTTTCGACTTTTCGAGATCGCGACAGCCCTGCTGAAGAACCGAACCTTGCCCGACTTTGAAACCCTGAAATCCGCTTTGATTTCAGGCTATCACACAGAACGCCCACTGGATGTGAGTACCCTCGACCTGTTCCTTGCACTCAGGGCCGTGACTTATGTTGGCTGGAATATCACCCGCACCAAGGAGGACAAGACAGGCGAACGAAACGCCCGGTTCATTGGACAGGCCGAAGAATTAGTGACCACCTATCTCAAGCACTAAGCGCCCATGGGCTATCGCGCGACCGCGGTGTTTGGGCCAAGTTTGTGGACGTTTAGACAAACACTCCAAAGATCAATCTATCTCCTCTCGCATGATGTTAGGGAGGCGCGCCCATGTGTCAGATCACATCGCGATTAATTCAACTGAACTCGAAAATCCGCCGCGCCGTCAGGACAAGGGGCCATTTTCCCAGCCCTTCTCGGGACATTGCTGCGCGATACCCTGTCAGGCAATGGATGAGGTCGCAGCGAAATTGATCTATCTCGCGCCCAATGCTACATCACAGGAGTGGAAGCGTTCCGTGCGCGAATGGCATGCCTTGAAAAGCCAGCTAGCTGGCAATCATGTTCGAAGACCGCTTCCCAATGGCGTAATCAAGCGCGTCAGGGCACAAAATATCTGACAGTCTCCTGTTCTCTGTCCAAACGCCGGGCGTCTCGCTTGCCGATATCCGTCTCATGCTGCTTGCCCGAATGCGCGAGCTGTCTCTGCCGGATCCAACCTTCTGAGAAATCGACAATATCGCTGCCGCTCCGCTTGCATATTCTGTCTCGTGATCCAAAAACCATCCGCACCGCTCTGGCGCGGAGTTCCTCTGGGTAACGTGTTCTGTTCTTCGCCTTTCCCATAACCTGGTATCCTGACCTCTGGGTCTGCGGCAACAACGGGCGGTTTAGACATGCGTGTCAGATCGAAACAGGTGCTTTGCCGATAAGAACCCGCACTAAATTTAATTCTCACTGCTTTGAAAAAGGTACTAGAAGTCTTCCCAACGCTCGTCCTCGTTTCCGTGTATGTCGTTTAAGCTTTCATGGCTGCCGGCTTTTCCTCCGACGACTACATTGATGTGGCCTTCCACGTGATCCCTTTGTTTGTCCTGGTGGGCTTTCCGTCGGGTTGAACTAATCTCGAACTGAGATATTGCTGCAACAAGCGCATTGGTACTATTGGTCAATGCATGGCTTGCTGCAGTTGTTTCTTCGAACATTGCGGCGTTTTGTTGGGTCACTTGGTCTAGCTCATTTACCGACGAGTTTACCTCTTGCAGCCCTGACGATTGTTCTTTTGCTGATACAGCAATATTCGAAATCAAATCGGAAATTTCGGAGATAGACCCTACAATCGTTGACAGAGCGGCCCCTGTTTTGTCAACCAAATCCACCCCGGCGCGAACTTGTTCTTCACTCGCCGAAATGAGTGCGTTTATTTCTCGTGCTGCATCAGAGGAGCGCTGTGCTAATGCGCGAACCTCTGTTGCCACCACTGCGAAGCCGCGGCCGGCCTCACCGGCTCTTGCGGCTTCGACACCGGCGTTTAGAGCGAGCAGATTTGTTTGAAATGCAATATCATCAATCACGCTTGTAATTTTTGAAATTTCCTGTGATGAAGTTTTGATACCGTCCATCGCGCCAACAGCTTCTCTTGCAACTTCGCCGCCTTCTTGAGCACTAACTTGTGCTGAACGCGCTTTCTCGCTGGCGCCTTCAGCACCTTCGGCGGCTGACCGTACGGAGGTTGTCAATTGATCAAGTGCGGTCGCGGTTTCTTCTAAGGTTGCAGCTTGACGTTCGGTCCGGCGCGACAAATCATCCGCGGCGCTTGCAATCTCGCCGATTTCGCTGCGGATAGAGTCAGCATTTTCCGCCACATTTCCGACCGCGTCCCGTAGTGAGATGACAGTTGTGTTAAAGTCCGCGCGTAATTGTTCATAGGAGGATGCAAATGGCTCGTTAATCTTGACGTCGAGTTTTCCTTGCGAAAGTTTTTGCAGCGCATCGCCCAGATACTCGACGACTTGCTGCTGCTCTTCGTCGGTTTTGCGCTTAGCCTGCTCTGCTAACTCTTTTTGCTTTTCTGAAACCGTGACGTCCCGACCTACAAATAGGACCTTTTCAGTCGTTCCATCAGCGCCCAGCAAGGCGACAAAACTCGCCTCCGCTACGCATGTTTTTTGCTGATCGTTATTGGTGAAAATAAACTTACCCGTGGCGCTCTCTGAAGAAAGTGGATTTCCTACCTCAGATCGCGTTTCGTCCAAAAGATCGTGAAAGGTCTTATTCGTTTCCACAGATGGCAATGCGAGGGAAGATAAAAATTTGTCATTCGCATATATGATCTGCCCAGCCGTTGAGAATTCTGCCCGCATCATCGCTTGATCAATGCCATCGAGCATGGCCGCGTTTCTGGTGGCTTCAGACCGGTCGCTCCACTCGATAACTGCGCCATTCATGTTACCATCACTGTCTGTGGCAGCATTTAATTTAATCCGGATGTTTTTCTCGCCAATTGGGCAATTTATCGACATCGGCAGCGCGCTTTTTCCCTGAGTATTTATATCTTTGAGCGTCTGTCTAAGAGTTGTCATTTGGGAAAGAGATGCGCCGATCGGATCCAGCGGATTCAACCCCGGCCATAGGCTTGAAATCTCATGCTGGACATCCTCAAATAACTCAACACAAGTCGCGTTGCAGAATATGACCCGAAAATCAGTATCAACAACCATAAGCGGTGCTGACGAGCCTTCGAAAGCCGCGCTTTTAAAGGCGCTATCTTTGGCGATTTCTTCACTTTTGCTCAGATCAATTCGGAATTCCTCTAGTCGAGCTGCGATTTTCCCGACCTCATCGCCGCGGGTTTTGTGAGGAATATCTATGTCATATTTTCCAACGGCGACATCTGAGACCGCGCGCTCTAGTCGTGTCAATGGACGTGAGACAGCCATGTAAACAATGGCGCACAGCGCTGCCATCACGACCGCCCCGATGAGCGACACGACACTGATCGTCTTTTGCCAAGCGGCATAGGCTTGGGCGATAACGCTATCCGCTGTCCATACCGAAACTATGACCCCTACGACGCTCTCCTCACCACCGAATGTGATGGGCTTAATCGTAACCAGGCCATCACTGAGATATGTTGCGACATTGCTGTCGCGCACTTCTGGTACTAGAGATAGAGCTTCCTGGGGCAACATGTCCGCATCACCTACCATAGGAGATCCAGCCATATCGAAAACTACAGCGCCCACAAATTGATTAGGGGATGTCTGCGCAACGCCGGCAAGAATTTCTTCAATCGCCGCAGTGTTCCCGAACTTGACCGAACCGCCAATTTGCGCTGCGATAAGCTGCCCGACCGCCTTTGATTTCGCGGCCATCTGGCTAACTGCCTTGTCCTGGGTGTCCCGAAAGGACATGGTTTCCCTGACCGCAAACAGGACGCTGACGCCAACAATACAAATCGCCAAAATTTTGATGAAAACACTATTTAGGTTCAATTTCGACATAAAATAACCTCTTCGGGCTTAGAAACGACCCCCCCGCTTAGCAGCCTTCACAGGGGGCAACGCCTATCTGCCTAAGCCAAGAGTCTTTCTCTTCACTTAACATCTCTCGAAATTCTACGCTTTTAACCAAAATTTCGCCCGTGGCCGGTAAATCTGAACTCAACGCGGCAATCCGCTACAAATTAAGGGGTTTCGCACAGTGGCGGCACCTGCCACCCTTGCAATCTCATTCGAACTTGCTGCACAAAGATGCAGCATTACATGGAGAGAGGCATGGTGGATATTGCCACGCGCGTTTGGAACCACAAGTGGAAGATTGACCCGATTGTGCGATCATTGATCGACACGGATTTTTATAAGCTGCTGATGTGCCAGTCGGTTTTTCGTAACAAACCAGACACGGTTGTGACATTTTCGCTTATCAACCGATCCCAAAATGTGCCCCTTGCGCGCCTGATCGACGAGGGCGAGCTGCGCGAACAATTGGATCACATTCGCTCTTTGTCCCTGTCGCGAGGCGAAAGCACATGGATGCGGGGCAATACGTTTTATGGTAAACGCCAGATGTTCACCCCAGCTTTTATGGACTGGTTCGAAGCGCTGCGACTGCCCGCCTATCATCTTGAAAAGGTTGGCGATCAATATGAATTGACCTTTGAGGGAACCTGGCCCGAGGTGATGCTTTGGGAAATTCCTGCCTTATCCGTGCTAATGGAGCTGCGGTCGCGCGCGGTTGTGAATGCATTGGGCAAGTTCGAGCTGCAAGTTCTTTACGCCCGCGCGATGACAAAGCTCTGGGAAAAAATCGAGGCTTTGAGGGGGCTTGACGATTTACGCGTGGCCGATTTTGGCACGCGGCGGCGGCACTCGTTTTTGTGGCAAGATTGGGCTGTGCAGGCCATGACCGAGGGGCTCGGGCACGCCTTTGTGGGGACATCTAATTGCCTGATTGCAAAGAATCGCGATCTTGAAGCGATCGGAACCAATGCGCATGAATTGCCGATGGTCTACTCGGCGCTCGCACGTGATGATGCCGCGTTGGCGCGCGCACCCTATGACGTCCTGAGAGACTGGCAAGACGAGCATGACGGCAATCTGCGGATCATTTTGCCCGACACTTATGGCACCGAGGGATTCTTGCGAAACGCGCCGGAGTGGCTGGCGGGCTGGACGGGTATTCGCATCGACAGCGGTGATCCTGCAACGGGTGCCGAGCGTGCGATTTCCTGGTGGAAAGCCCATGGAGAAGACCCGTGCGAAAAGCTGATTATCTTCTCTGATGGGCTCGATGTAGACAAAATCCGGCAGCTGCACACCCAGTTCAAAGGACGTGTTCGGGTGTCTTTTGGCTGGGGGACTTTGCTCACAAATGACTTTCGCGGGCTGACCGAAGCAGATGGTTTGGCGCCGTTCAGTTTGGTGTGCAAAGCGCTGGCAGCCGATGGCCACCCGACGGTTAAACTGTCCGATAACCCGAATAAGGCGATGGGGCCAGAGGCTGAAATTGCGCGATATAAGCGCGTTTTTGATGTGAGGCATCAAGACGCTATCGATGTGATTGTTTAAGTGCAAAACTCTACACGTCAAATTCTGGCTATGTGCCCAGAGCCTCAGACACTGCTGGCATTGCGCCAAATCCAAATAGTTCTTGAAAGCGTTGGATTTAGCACTCAGCGTAATCGCGTCACGATGGGGCGCCGGGGACAAGATATTCCCAACAATAGGCGTTGATATGTGTGGCGGACAACATGCCATAGCCCCGTGTCTGGATACTCGTCTCGTCTGTTGGGATCGTCGCATGTGAGGCAAAGTCGAGCCCCCAGCTGTTACGGAACACAAACCACCCGCCCAAAGGTTCCTGCGGGTCTGGAATGAAGCCCGTGATACAAACAACATGCCCATCATCGCGCGGGCCGTCCAATACCGGCGCGCCTTCATCTTCGGGGCATGGCACAACACCGCTACGCATCGCTGAGGGCAATGTCCAATTGCTTAGGCCGCTGGGGTGCTGGAACAGCGGCACACCCAGGGCAACAGGCAGGCCGGCTTGCAAAAAACCGAGGATGGTTAATTCGGTCTGCGCACCTGGCGTGATCTTTTCAACATGTTGGTCATCCATCTCCGTTGGCGCGCCAATGGTTCCGTAAGCCTTGGGCGCAATCTTGTTCTGCCCGGCCCGAGCGATCACATCACTTGAAGACTCAGGTCTAGCACTTTCTGTGTTATCGAAACGTGCAGGTTTGTACGGGGCGTGCTCAGCTCCAACGACGCCGCTATGGGTCAGCGCCAACCAAGCCTGATGCAGCAAAACTCCCCCCACGGGCACTTCGGCAGCGACGTCTTTGCTTAAGGGATGCTGTTCCAGCATGATGTGATGAAAAAACTGCTCCGAGAGACGCTCCGGGGGCATGTCCGTCTGACGCGCCCGCACCAATTCGACTGCAGCTAATGTGGCAAAGGCGACACAAGTCCCACGGCCAAACTGATCTCGGACAGGCCAGTGATGGGCAATTTGAGCATCAAGCCTAATGGGCTGGGTTGGAAGCTTCCTGGCAGATCTTTTCGTTGTGGCGGGTTGATGTAAAGACCGCGCGGCTCGGGACTTGCGCAGGTCATTGGCGGTTTTCTTGCTGGGGGCCCGGCTGCCAAAAGATACGACCATCTTAAGCCTCCATCTCTTGCTCGGCAGGGGCAGCGCCTGAGCCAGTCAACATGTGGCCTGGCATAATTGCATTTAGAAATGGCAGGTTCTGCGCTTCCATCTGTCCACAAGCCTCCCATTCATCCTGGGCCTGAGCGACAACGGATTGCACCGTATCAAGATTACCAATGAAATTGTCATTCAACCAATGCGCAACATCACGCCCGGCATCTGAATCTTGGGTAAAGTGCAGGCCTGCAATTTCGCGATTTTCACCAATACGATATGCCATTGAGCGTATTGCATCGCCATAGCACACCTTTAGCTCATTGGGCAGGCAGCGCATGATGAGTAAACCGACAAGTTCATTTTGCAAGGCGTGGTTTGATGGAAAGCTTGGGTGGTTTGGCGTTGGCAAGACCGTCATCAAGGCCGGGAAAACATGCGCTGGACGGGCTCGGGCAAAGAAGTCCTTGAAATACATCCCCACCATCTGACCAATGGCGAAACCGGACGCCATCAATGTCATCGTCGCAGGTTTGTTGCTTGTGGTAAGTGACAAAAGGTTCATCCAATAATCCATTGAATGATCTGCTTGATGAGCGATTTCGGCCATACGGGCACCATTGCGTTCAAACGCCCGCTTTTCGATAAGGTGCGAAAGTTCGGCCTCAATGTTGTCAAGGTGATCCAACGACGGCGGTGCAATCTTAAATCCGTCAACATGTTGCCAAACCTCGCCTTGGTCCGTTGCGGCCTCGTCACATTGGCGCCAGTTCGTGCCGCCAAATTCACCAAGGATCAGCTGGGCTCGCAAATCAGGCGTCCAACCGGATTTTGGAAAATGCATCCCGTGGGGCAGATGGGCCGCGTCAAACCTTTCAAGGGGGAGAATACCATCAAAGGGCAGGGTTCCGCCCCCATTTCCGCCACCTGGGGAGGAGGCCGGGCCGCCGCTCATCCCCCCATTCATTCCCCCATTCATGCCCCCGTTCATTCCGCCATTCATGCCCCCGTTCATTCCGCCGTTCATTCCGCCATTCATTCCACCGTTCATGCCGCCGTTTAGAAAACCAAACATACTACTCTCCCGTCATCAATGTCTGGGCACATGGATACCCAGTCCATCGTCAAGCCACCGTCAAGCTGGCAAAGTTATTGATATGTAAGGAGAAAAGTAGGCTAGTCGGGTAGCCCAGCTTGGGCTAGCAACGCACCGTATCGCGCACGTTTTGCTGGGTCGCGAAACGGATGGTGAGCCACAAGACGCGAGACGCGGAAATCAGGTTCAATAGCCAATATGCGTGTAGCCAATTCGCGGGCCTGTGCCTTATCGCCAATCGCGATGCTCGCCGCCGCTGTCACGCGCAAATTTGAGATATAGCGACTGTTGCGCACGAAAGAGGCGATCCCGACTCGGGCCGCATCCTCCATACGTCCGGCGGCAAAATACGCAACTGCCAGAAAATGATCATAGCGAAATCCCAATGGGTTATCGTAGTTTAGCGATCGCGCATGTTCGAGCCGTTCTATGGCAATGTCCTCCTGCCCTGAAAATGCCAAGGCCGGTCCGGTCCAAAGCAATGTTTCAGCATCCCCCGGTGAAGCTGTAAGCGCTTCATCAAACAGGGCGATCGACTCACTACTACGGCGCATGTAGATCGCCGTGTTATGGCCAAGCATCGCCAAGGCTCGACCGTTGCGCCGATCACTTTCGAGCGCTGCGTTCAACAATCGCACAATTTGCTTGAAGTCCATCTCAGTGTCCGTCGACCATCCTTGACCGACAGCCAGGCTATGCCAATCGGCCAACGCCACCTGGGCTGGGGCGAAATCAGATTGGGCCTCCACCAACTCTTGCAGTTGCCGTCCCGCTTCGTCGAACTTCGTGCGTGACAGAGTGTAAACCAATTCCTGCGCGCGCAGCAGCTTTTGGTAGGCGTTGAGCTGTTGCAGATCAATCAAACGCGCAGTGTTGAGTTCAGCAAAGTGCAAGTTAGGCAAAATGCGACTGACGACCTCATCGGCAATTCGGCTTTGCGCATCGGTCAGGTCAACAGCCGCAGCCTGATATCGCTCGGCCCATAGAGACAGCCCATCGGCCGTTTTGGACAGCTCAACATTCAGAATATAAGTGTCACCGTGCCTCCTGATATGGCCCGTGATCAAATAGCCAACGCCCATTTGGTCCGTCAAGACTTGGGCCATGTCAGGCCTGTCATCCAGATGCCGGATCGAAACCCGTGAAATCACCGAAATATCTCTGGTTCGGGTGATGCGGAGAACCATGTTATCGACGAGCATTTCAGCAAGATAATCGTCGATTGGCTGTGGCCCAGCGGCTTTTAGGGGCAAAATTGCTAAGACTGGTTTGCCGTGATCTTGGACAATAGCCGGGCGCGAGGCGGGTTGTAAGGTGTTGGCAGGGGCTGGATCTACCGAGCTCATCTTGATTTGCACCGCAAGATCTTGCGTGGTCAAGGATGGCTCCATATCCAATTCCGCTTCCATACGCGCATAAAAGCTGGCGTAAATCTGCAGAGCTTTTCCAATGTCCCCAAAGCTTGCCGCGAGTTCCATTGCAAAGCGGCATTGCCGCTCGCCCAGTGGCTCAAGCGTCAAGGCGGCCTCTGCCATCTCCATCCTTGTGGCAGGGGACAGGTCAATGCGGCTCGCTGCCTCTGATAGGGCCGACAGGATCCTATCAGAACAGGACTTGCGCGTATCCGCGACCCAATCGGCAAAGCGTTCTCCCACAGTCTCAAAGCCGTAAAGGATATCATTCATCGTCTCACCGCCGCCCCGTAGGCTTGCGGGTAACTGGCCCTCAGCCAGATCAGCGAGGATCACGTCCGTTTCGACCAAAACCCGCCCTGGTGCCAAAGTCACGGTCGTGCGATCAACTTGCAAAGCTGTTTTGAGAACCGGGTGTACGCTACGCAGTTCGGACAAGGCTTGTCTGAGCGAAGCTTTTGCCTTGTCATCGGGCACATCGCCCCAAATCAAGCCTGCCAGCAAATCGCGCGGGGCACTTTGACGGTCGAGCGCCAGATAAGCCAACAAAGCCACCTTTTTGCGCGCTGTGATGCGCAACCCATCGGCAGCCCCTTCCAGCCAAGCACCGCTAAGCATTCTGAGAATAATGCGATCGTCAGTCAATTTCTATCCAGACCCGGAGAACCCCTCTTACGTTAAGTTAACGAAAGTAAACCGTCATGTCAGCCGTTCAAAGACACTGATGAAACCTTTGCGAGAGCATCGCGGTGCGCTGACGCCCGCCCGGTTTTATGGCGGCAAGGTTCAGCACGGACCTTCGCCTCAACACGAGACGTCACCCAAAGCCCTACGGGGCAAGTTAAACATAGGAAAACTACAATGGACAACGAATTGGTAAGCAATGGCGGTGCGGCAGTCACAATGAATCAAGTCATGGGGAACCAAGTCATCGGCACGGATATGGATGCTGATGAAGCGGCCGAGGTTGCCTCAATCGAACAAGACTTTGTGCAGTTCGACGAAGATTTCGGAACAACCTTGATGGCCCCTGAAAGTGTCGCCAACGAGACCAGCATGCTGGACCAAGCTGCGGAAGGGACACCATTTGCGGCTCCTGCTGCGGAAACCGGCGGTACGCTTTCTTTGCTTGAGTTGGCCGATGGAAATACCGGGACCCAAGAAGAAGGGATCGGCGATTGGTTCCGCGATCGTGTGCGCCCTGTGGTCAATGCAATCAAAAACCGCGCACGCAAGATTATCAAGAAAATGGTCGCTCTGGCCCGTCGTCTTGGAAAATACGCCAAATGCGTGGGCAAGATCATCGCTGCAATCACGGCCTTCAAGGCCAAAAAATACGGCAGTGCGATCAAAGCCGCGTTTGAGGCCTTTAAGTGCATTCGCGCACAGCGCGCATAAACCCCCGGATCTTTGGCGCCGGGCCTTGTGCTCGGCGCCTTATCATTTTCATGGAAGGACACGATCATGGTCGCCAAAAGCACCAAAATAGCCAAATCCCGCATGACAAGCGCCAAGACACCCAAAGGGCAAAAAGCGAAAAGCGAAGCCAGCTCAAAAGATTGCGGATGTGGATGCAGCAACACCACTGAAACGCACCCAATCCCACATGATGACTTAGCTGAAATGGACGCCTTCTTGACCGACCTGCAAGGTGAGGAAGCTGAGGCCGGGTTGGATATCGCCCTGATCGAGGACGGGCATGATGTGCAAACACATGGCGGTGGATCATTGGAATATGCGCAAGGGTTTGAACTCTTTGAACCTATGGTCCGCGGATTGGGTGAAACGAGCCGCGCGGGGCTCCCCGAAGGGTATGATGCGATTCCACTGGCCTGTTCCATGCATTTTCCCGATGCAAGGATGGAAACCGTCTGTGGGCGTGATGGCCGGGTACAAGTGTGCCAGGACGGTGCCCCGCCATGGCGCATGATCTGCCAATTGATTATTACGATGGCCAATGGGACAAGGTCGCGGGGCACCGGATGGTTTATTTCACCACGCACCGTCATGACCGCAGGCCATTGTGTGCACTCGGCCCGCAATGGCGGTTGGGCCACGTCAATCGAAGTCATACCCGGAATGAACGGTCCTCATCAACCTTTTGGCTCTGTCTCCGCAACGCAGTTTCACAGTGTTGCAGGTTGGGTCAATCGAGCTGAACCTGCTGAGGATTACGCCTGCATCATATTGCCAGCAAATGCGCCACTTGGCAGACAAACAGGGTGGTTCGGCTTTGCCGCCCTGTCAGATCCTGATCTACAAAACCTGCTGGCCAATAACTCTGGTTATCCGGGCGACAAGACATTCGGGACACAATGGTTCAACGGTGGCCGTATAACCGGGACAGAGCCACAGCGGCTTGCCTATATGTTCGACACCGCACCAGGTCAAAGCGGAAGCCCCACATGGCGCTACGATAAGACCCGCAAGCAACGCCATGTCGTTGGCATTCACAATTATGGTGGGTGTGCCAATCATTCCACGCGGATTAACCGAGAGGTGTTTTCCAATATGAAAACCTGGAAGCAGCTTGGAATGTAACCAGCCTTTCCTCACCCCTGAAACCTCGCGCGGGCGTTTTTGTGCAGGCGATTTCACACCGCTAGACTTTGCGCCCGGACTTAATTAGGCACGCGCGGGGGCAATGCGAGGATAAAATAATGGCTGATGACAGGTTAATTGTGGCGCTGGATGTGCCAAATGTTGTGGTGGGTTTGGATTTGGCGTCGCGCCTGGGCGCGGATGTGTCTTTTTACAAGATCGGTTTGGGCATGCTCACCTCGGGCGGCTTTGCCCTGGCCAATGAGCTTAAGCAAGAGCAGGGCAAGCGTATTTTCCTGGATATGAAGCTCTTTGACATTGGCAACACAGTCGAAAATGCGGTGCGGGGCATTGCGCAGTTTGATCTCGATTTTCTGACGGTGCATGGGGATCCGCATGTGGTGCGGGCGGCAAAAGAAGGGGCGGGAGGCAGTGATCTTAAGATCCTGGCGGTGACCGTTCTGACCTCGCTGGATCGCAGTGATTTGGATGCGTGTTTGATCCAGCCCGGAGATATGGCCGAGATTGTGACCGAACGTGCTGCCCGTGCGCTTGAGGCGGGGGCCGATGGGGTGATTGCCTCCCCGCAGGAGGCCGCTTTGATCCGCGCTTTGCCACAAGCAGAGGGCCGCTTGATCGTCACGCCGGGCGTGCGCCCCGCAGGCGCTGATCTGGGGGATCAAAAGAGGGTCAAAACCCCGCAAGAGGCCCTAGAGGCTGGCGCGGATCATATCGTGGTCGGCCGCCCCATTTACCAAGCTGAAAATCCCGGAGCGGTAGCGCGCAATATTATCAGCTCTTTTTCTCGCAACTAAGCAGGATTTCCCAAAAGTGGACACCGGTTTTGGGGTAAAAATCCTGCACAATCAAAGAACACTAAGCAGGTATTTGTGGGGGAAACCACGAATACCTGCCTAGTGCCTTGTGTGATAATTGACACAACCTATGGGTGGATTTGTATGGTATGGTATTCCGTACTATGCGGGTCAGTGCACGCATGTTAACGGTAACTTAGGTGATACTCCCCTGACGCGATTTTGCACCCATTTTCGCGTTACCTCTGCCCCCCGCCTCGCTTGCGGGGGGTCTTGTTTGGGGGGTATAGTGAGAACATGCCGAGCCTTTGCCGCAATTGTATCACATCTTTTGATAGTGGGGATCGTTGCCCGAATTGTGGCAGCCCCCGGATCGCATCGCATCCTGAGCTGTTTTCGCTGAGTATCGCGCATATGGACTGTGATGCGTTTTATGCCTCTGTTGAAAAGCGTGATGATCCCAGCCTCGCCCATAAGCCGGTGATCATCGGCGGCGGTCGGCGCGGGGTGGTTTCAACCGCTTGCTATGTGGCGCGCATTAGCGGCGTGCGCTCGGCCATGCCTATGTTTCAGGCGTTAAAGCTTTGCCCAAATGCGGTGGTGATCAAACCGCGCATGCAGGTTTATGCGGATGTCTCAAAGCAAATCCGCACCATGATGGAGGCGCTGACCCCCGCGATCGAGCCGCTCTCGCTGGATGAGGCTTTTCTCGATATGACCGGAACCGAACGCCTGCATGGCGCGCCTCCGGCTGTGATGCTCGCGCGGCTGGTGAAGCGCATGCGCGATGAACTGGGGCTGACGGGCTCGATTGGGCTTAGTCACAACAAATTCCTCGCCAAGATTGCCTCTGACCTGGAAAAGCCGCAGGGATTTTCGATCATCGGCAAAGCTCAGACCGCCGCGTTTTTGCAAGACAAGCCGGTGCGCATGATTTGGGGGGTCGGCAAGGCCATGCAAGAAAGCTTGGACAAGGCGGGAATTCGCGACTTTTCCGATCTTTTGCGCTGGGACAAAGGTGACCTTATTGCCCGGTTTGGCACCATGGGCGAGCGGCTTTGGCACCTTGCGCGCGGGGAGGATGCGCGGCGCGTCTCCAATTCTGAGCCGATGAAATCCATTTCGAACGAGACTACTTTTGCTGAAGATACAGGCAATGTAGAAATCCTTGATGGGCATTTGTGGCGCATGGCGGAAAAG
Organism: Aliishimia sp.; assembly: GCA_963678085.1. GTDB lineage: Bacteria > Pseudomonadota > Alphaproteobacteria > Rhodobacterales > Rhodobacteraceae > Aliishimia. The sequence goes on along the minus strand of OY782680.1, from coordinate 3,492,509 downwards.
GTTGCTGCGCGCGCCAAAGCGAAAGATATGGCGGGCCGGGTGGTGACACTCAAGCTGAAACGCGCAAATCATACGACCCTGACCCGGCGAACTTCTCTGCGGGAAGCGACGCAAATGGCCGACACGATCTATCGCACCGCCCGCGCCTTATTTGATTTGGCAAAGGGGGAGGGACCATTTCGGCTCTTGGGCTGCGGGATTTCAGATCTGGTGCCCGGCGATCAAGCAGATGATGCTGGCGATCTCCTTGATCCGGGTGCAGCGCAGCGCTCTGGTGCAGAACGCGCCACCGATAAAATCCGCGCTCGTTTTGGTGTGGACGCAATCGTCAAGGGGCGCGCGCTGCGCTAAAGCCGAGAAATGCCGTATGCTATGGGGGCGCAAAGCCTTTGTTGCCCAAGTTGGGGGAAGTGCTCCTTAAATGGGAACAGGGGCGATTTGGCTCGACCTACCTGGTAGTTTGGCTATTCTCTGTTCGAACATGTCAGGAGGGTGAATGTCCGAAATTATCGCAAACCCGTGGCGCGGCACCGGTCTGGGCACGCTATTGCCGTCCACGCAAACCGGCGCGGTTGCGCGCTTGCTGGCTCAGTGCCCGGCGCATTCGCCCACGCCTTTGGTCTTCAGCCCCGAATTGGCCAGCCGTGTTGGCGTCGCTTCTGTGGCGATCAAAGATGAGCGAAATCGCATGGGGCTCGGGAGCTTCAAAGCGCTTGGCGCCGCCTATGCGATCGCGCGCGAGGCGCAAGATCAAGATCCAGAGACTATGGAAAACGCTTTAGCGGGGCGTACCTATGTGACCGCAAGCGCGGGCAATCATGGTCTCTCGGTTGCCGTTGGTGCGCGTCTGTTCGGCGCTAGGGCTGTTATCTACCTCTCTGAAACTGTCCCTCAAGCATTTGCGGCGCGTTTGCGTGCGCTCGGGGCGCAGGTCGTAAGGGAAGGCGCGGATTATGAAGCAAGCATGGCTGCTGCCGCAAAAGCCGCCCAAGAAAACAGGTGGACCCTTTTATCCGATAGCTCCTGGCCCGATTACACGCATCTGCCGATGTTGGTGATGGAAGGATATACCCAATTGGCCGATGAGGCTGTGCAGCAAATGACTGAGGCCCCGACGCATATTCTCTTGCAGGCAGGCGTCGGGGGGCTGGCCTGCGCGGTGGCAGCCTATGCGCGAAAAGCTTGGGGAGATGGCCCGCAAATTATCGTCATTGAACCGGATGCGGCCCCCGCTTTGCAACAGAGCATTGTGGCAGGGCATGTTGTTGACACAACCGGTCCAGCCTCATGCATGGGCAGGCTGGATTGCAAGACGCCTTCCCTTGTTGCCTTAAACGGTCTTGCGCGAGATGCGGATCGGTTCATGACGATTTCAGAAGACCAAGCCCAAAGCGCCATGCCAATCCTGGCAGAACTTGGTTTTGAGACCACGCCCTCAGGTGGCGCAGGGTTAGCTGCGTTGATCGCCGGGATGGACCTGCCCGATGACGCAAGGGTTTTGGCCATTTTGAGCGAAGGCCCCGAAGATGGATAAGCAAGATGGATGAGCAGGGCCAGCAGATCTTCGCGCCCGAAGAGTTTACGCAGCGCGCCGCGCGCATGCAGAGCGAAATGGCAAAGCATGATTTAGATGCGATTTTGCTCACAACATCTGCGGATTTTTTCTACCTCACAGGCTTTTTGACCCGTTTTTGGGAAAGCCCTGCGCGGCCCTGGTTTGCGCTGGTTCCAGCAAGCGGCGCGCCGATTGTGGTGATCCCCGCGATTGGTGCAGCCCCCTTGGCGCGCAGCTGGATTAGCGACATTCGCACCTGGGATGCCCCAAACCCGCATGACAGTGGCATGCAACTCCTCAGCGACGCAATACGCGAAGTCACCGCGAAAGGCGGGCGCGTGGGGGTGCCAATGGGGCTGGAAACCCATCTTCGTATGCCTTTGGCAGATTATGTCCAGCTGCAAGAGTTGCTTGAGGATAGAACGCTTGTGGATGCAACGGCAGCTGTGCAGCGCGTGCGCGAGATCAAATCAGAGGCAGAGATCACAAAGCTGCGCGAAATTTGCGCCATCGCCGGGCGCGCCTTTGACAAGGTTCCTGAAATTTGCCAACCCGGCATGGGGCTGGACGAGGTTTTCCGACGCTTTCAGATGGCATGTCTCGAACATGGCGCCGATTGGGTGAGCTATCTTGCTGGCGCTGCTGGGAAAGATGGGTATGGCGATGTGATCTCCTCTGCGCAAAATGTTCCGATCCAGCAAGGGGATATTTTGATGCTGGACACGGGCGCTGTCCGGGATGGGTATTTCTGCGACTTTGATCGCAATTACGCGATTGGGGAGCCTAGCCAAGATGTTATACGCGCCCATGCCGCGCTTTGGCAGGCGACAGAAGAAGCACTTGATGCGATACGCCCCGGCCTGCGCGCCTGTGATGTGCACGAAATGCTGCGCACATCGCTAATTCGGCAAGGCGCTGAGCCGGGTGCGGGGCGCTTTGGCCATGGTTTGGGGCTGTCGTTAACGGAGTGGCCATCGCTTAGCCCAAATGATGAAACCCCTTTGCGAGAAGGCATGGTGCTGACATTAGAGCCGGGCGCGATTGTGAACCAGGAGCACATGATCGTGCATGAAGAAAACTTTGTCCTGCGCGCCAGCGGCGCTGAATTGCTCTCCCCCCGCGCCCCGCAAGTGCTGCCGGTGATCGCGTCATGAGCTATGCCAGCTACGACATAGAAACGGATACTCGGCCCCGGCTCGGGCTGATCGTTTTGCAAGCAGATGAGACAATTGAGGATGAGTTTCGCCAGCTCCTGGATCCGAAACAGGTGCGTTTGCAAATTACCCGTGTGCCCTCAGGCGCGGCCCTGACCCCCGACACCATCAGAGCCATGGAGGCTGAATTGCCTGCCGCCGCCGCGCTTTTTCCGCGCGGAGCGACATATGATGTGATTGGCTATGCCTGTACCTCGGGGGCAAGCCTGATCGGATCGCAAAAGGTGGAAGAGCTTGTGCGCTCGGGCTGCGCATGCAGGGCCGTGACAAACCCGCTTCAGGCGGTCTTTGCCCAGCTCAAAGACATGGGTGCACGCCGTATCGGCATTCTTTCGCCCTACACAGATGACATTGCCCAAAAGATGCGATCGGATTTTGAAGCGCAAGGCTTTGAGGTGGCCAAGATCTTATCGTTCGGAGAAGAAAAAGAGGCCATGGTTGCACGCATCGCGCCGCACTCAATTGTCAATGCGGCTCTATGCTTGCAAGAAAACACGAGCCTAGACGCCCTGTTCCTGTCCTGCACGAACTTGCGAACGCTAGAGGCTATTGAAACACTCAAACAGAGCAGCGAAACACCAGTCATCAGCTCCAATCTCGCCCTGGCAAAGCACATGGCCAAAACCGCGCAAATCCAGCTGACACAGAAGCACCCATAGGCTTTGACGTCAGACAGCACGACACAACCCAATCAACTCGGCAATGTCAGTAGCTGGTTTCGCTTGCGCACAACATCCTCATTGAGGCGAATATGCTCTGGATCGTCACTCACCGACGAAATACGCGCCCATACAGCACGGAAGAATAGCTCGCATGTCAGTTGTGTAAACGAATGTGCGAGCCCGGTCGGGTCCGTCGCGGTGAGAACCGTCTCTCGTGCAGCTTGCCATTGATCGCGAAGCCATAAAACGTCTGGATGGCGCGACAAATCTCCTATCAGATCGAAAAAGGCATCCGCACCGGCGCCCCCTTGAGCCCTTAGCCCACGTGTTGTGGTGGCCAGTTCGTGAATTGCGTTGGCACCTTCGTAGATCGAGGTGATCCGGGCATCGCGCCACGTTTGCGACACGCGATACTCTGTCAGATAGCCATACCCTCCAAGAATCTGCATGCCGAGATCAGCGGCGCGTATCCCTGCCTCGGTGCAGAAGACCTTGCACAGTGGCGTCAGGAAATCGACAAGTGCCGGGTTCTCGCCGCGCTCAAGTTCCACGAGCGTAATATGCGCCATCGCGCGCGCACCAAGCGCCAGGCTTCGTTGTTCGTCGAGCATGCGGCGCACGTCGGCATGGTCGGAAAGAACCGCTTCTGAGCCGTCCGGTTTCTTCCCTTGTACCCGTTCAAGGGCATAACTCTGGGCAATGTCATAAGCCCTGCTGGCATGGGCGACACCTTGCAGAGAGACATCGATCCGCGCGTGGTTCATCACAGTGAACATGGCTGCCAGCCCTGCTCCTTCTTCCCCGACTAACTGGGCCGGGGTGGCATCAAATGCCATCTGGCACGTTGGCGACGCATGCAGGCCCAGCTTTTTTTCGATGCGAGTGATCGAGATCGAATTGTCAGCCTCTGATTTGCTGGTCAGAAACAGCGACAGCCCCTTTACACCTTTTTCGCGGGCTCCGGTTCGGGCAAGGACCAAATGCAGGATGTCCTCAGACATGTTTTGGTCACCGCCAGAGATGAAGATCTTTTCGCCTGTTATGGCCCATCCGTTCGCGGTTTGCTCTGCCCTGCATCTAATGCGAGACAGATCGGACCCGGCACCGGGTTCAGTTAGGCACATTGTTGACAAGGCTTCACCCGCGGCGAGGCGCGGAATCCACTGCTGTTGCTGTGCTTCACTGCCAAAGCGCAACAGAGTCGAAATCGCGCCAGGGACCAGGTTGCAGACCATCTGCATCGCATGGTTTGCACCAGAAAAAACTTCGGATACCGCTGCAGCCACCAGATGGCCCTGTTCCATACCACCAAAAACCTCGGGCGCTGTCAGGCCCTGCCAGCCTCCGCCCGCTAGCTCGTCATAGGCTTCTTTAAACCCTTTTGGCATGCGGACGGCCCCATCCGTCAGCTGACACCCCTCTGCGTCACCGGTTTCATCCAGAGGCGCAATGGCACCTTCGGCGAATGCCGCAAAGTGGCCAAGAATTTCACTGGTAAGCTCGCCATCCCAGTTTTCAAGCTCAGGCGCGCGCGCGACCTTGTTTAGCGAAAACAGGATGTCTTCAACGGGTGCTTTGAACGGTTTCATGGGTCAATCTATCCTGTAATATGCGATTTCTACGGCTCTGGCTCGATGGATGCCGGAACAAATGAACAGGGTGTTGTTCACCCAAGAGTATCGCGCATCGCCAGTCTCTAAGCGAGCAGCGGTGCGCAGGTCGAGCGCCGACGTTATTGATCTCGATCACTGCACGGTCAATTGCACTTTCAGAGTGAAGCTGTGCGGCAGCGATGGAACCGGGATCTGCATCAGTCCATCAGCCCTAACAGTCGGGCGGCGTTGCCTTTGATGATGTCTTCGCGCAAGTGATCCTTGATGGCGATCTGTTCAAAGTCGCTGAGCCAGCGTTCCGGCGTGATCATCGGCCAGTCAGACCCAAAAAGAACCTTTTTCTTCAGAATCGAGTTGCAGTAGCGAACAAGAATGTCTGGGAAGTACCGCGGCGACCAACCCGACAGGTCAATGTAGACGTTGGGTTTGTGCTGAGCCACCGCCAGCGCTTCCTCCTGCCAGGGGAACGATGGGTGCGCCATGATGATCTTCATATCAGGAAAGTCGACAGCCACATCATCAAGGTACATCGGGTGCGAGTACTTGAGGCGCATGCCGTTGCCCCCAGGCATACCAGAGCCAACCCCGGTCTGTCCGGTATGGAACAAACCAATGCAGCCGTGTTCCGCAAGCAGTTCATAAAATGGGTAGGCCATACGATCATTTGGGAAAAAGCCCTGCATCGTGGGGTGAAACTTGAAACCCTTGATGCCGTGCTCCTCGATCAGGCGGCGGGCCTCGCGCACTGCCATCTTGCCTTTCCAAGGGTCGATCGAGGCAAATGGGATTAAGATGTCGCTGTTGCGACTGACCTGCTCTAGCACTTCATCGTTAGAGAACCGACGGTAGCCTGTCTCGCGTTCAGCATCGACCGGGAAAATCACTGCCGCAATGTTTTGTGCGCGGAAATGGGCCGCAGTTTCGTCAATGGTAGGTTGCACGATCTTCGCGTTGAAGTATTTTGCCATTGCAGCCTGAAGGTCGTCATAGCCGTCATCCGAGTGGCACCCACATGGCTCTTCTGCATGGGTGTGTATATCGATCGCACGGACCTTGGAAACATCAATCATTCTTCCAACTCCCTTTCACTTAAGTCGTTTCTTGGTTTCGAATTTTGTCGAGTGTTTCTACCAACATGGCGCGCGTCGCATCGTGGATCCCAGCGAAGAGCCGATTTTCATGTGCAATGCTGGCGGTGACCGCTTTTTCGTAGAGTCGGCGCCCGGCCAAAGTCGCTTTCAGAGCGTAGGCCCGCCGATCAGTTGGAACTCTCTCGCGAACAATCAATTCACGATGCTCCAACTCGTCTACGATGACGACAAGATTTGGGCGTTCAATGCTCATTGCTTGCGCCAATTGCGACTGGCTGAGACCAGGGTTGTCCACAATCAAAACGAGTGCGGTGTAGGTCAGCATGCGCAAATCAAAGGGCTTTAACGTTTGTGTCAGGTCCGCCTGCACGACATTGAAGGCACGCTTCATGTGATAGCCGATGAACAGGCGCAACGTGTCATCGTTTATTTTTACCGGCAGTACATTCGATTTGTCTGGTTTCGCCATCGGGTTACCTAAAGACTGGTGCGCGCTTTTCCAGAAAGGCTTTCAGCCCCTCTTCCGCGTCTGGAGTGGTTTGTGACAGCGCTGCGGCAAGCGATTCAGTGAACAAGCCATCTGATTGTGACATGTCGTTGATGCGTGCTATGGATTGAACCATCAGGTAATTGGAGAGCGGGGCGTTGCGTGATATCTTTGCGGCGAGCTTTTCCGCAAGTCCAAGCGCTTCGCCGTCACCGACTGAGTAGTGCGCCAGACCCAGGGCAAGCCCTTCATCGGCCCCATATTTGCGCCCCGTGAGCATCATTTCGGTCATCCGGTCCGGCCCAAGCAAACGACCGACCCGCGCAGTTGCGCCGCCACCAACAAAGATACCACGCCGTCCTTCTGGTAGCTGAAAGATTGTAGAGGCCTCGGCAATTCGCACATGCGTTGCCGCAGCCAGTTCCATGCCGCCGCCAATAACAGCGCCAAACATGGCAGAGACCGTAATCAGGCCTCCGAACTGAATACGATCCATAACACCGTGCCAGTTGCGCGAATGATAAAGACCCTCTTCCGCCGAGCGGTGAACATGCTCGGATAAGTCGAGACCAGAACAATAGTGGCCTTCGATGCCTGTCAAAATAACAACACGCACACCTTCGGGAGGCTTCGAGTAGAAGTGATCAAGTGCTTCGACCAACTCATCGCACATGGCGTTTCGTTTGCCGGGGCGGTTCATCGTCAATGTTGCGATGGCTCCATTGATCGATATTTTTAAGACTTCGGACATGCAATGTCTCCTTAGCGAGGTGGCAGCCGGGTCGCGCCATCAAGCCGGATGGTCGTGCCGTTTAAGAATGGGTTGGTGATGATCTGTTCGGCCAGCATCGCGTATTCCCTGGCGGCTCCCAGGCGAGCGGGGAATGGAATATTGGCCACGATTTTTGCAGCAACTTCCTCTGGCAGACCTTCCATCATGGGCGTGTTGAAAAGGCCCGGAGCAATGGCCATCACCCGAATGCCTAGCTGGGCAAACTCTCTCGCCGCAGGAAGGCACATAGAAGCAACCGCACCTTTAGACGCCGCATAGGCGGCCTGCCCAAGCTGGCCGTCCTGATAAGCCACAGACGAGGTATTCACGATAACGCCCCGCTCTGCGTCCTCGAGCGGATCCAGCTCGGCCATGCGTTTGGCGGCGTGGCTCATCACGTTGTAGGTGCCCAGCAAATTAACCCGGATTGTTCGTTCAAATACATCGATGGACAGCTTGCCTTCTCGTCCGAGGATACGGGCCGCTGTTCCAATCCCAGCACAACTGACTACCGCGCGTGGTGCAGCGCCCAATTTCGATTGAGCATCGTCAAAGGCTTTGCTGACGGCTATCTCGTCGCTGACATCAGCCTGAACAGCTACACCATTGACGTCAAGGGCCACTGCACGGGCGCGCTCCAGATCGAAATCGAGGATTGCGACCTGTGCGCCAAGCGCTGCCAAATGGCGCGCGGTGGCCTCACCCAATCCACTGCCGCCTCCGGTCACGAGTGCAACACTTCCCTTGATATCCATCTAGCGCCCCTTCGTTAATTCTCTTAATAGTTATCAGGCATAACTATTCCGTCAATCCCAATTTGAGCAACGTGCAAATAGAGATCGACATAAATAGATATACAGTATAATCATTATGGGGCGCAAACTTTCAATGGAATGAGGAGGTCCAGAGGTGGCGTCTAATAAAACAAGCCCGGAGAGCCGCTTTTGGTCACCCGAGTTCACCTATGACCGTCGCGAAGACGGCACAGTCTACATGCGTCATGTGGAGGATCTGCAGGACCATGCCCCTTTGTTGGCTGACTACCTGGACAAATGGGCGGATGCGGCGCCGGATCGCACTTGGATTGCTCGCAGAGGCGGCGATGGCAACTGGATCAAGGTGAGCTACGGTGAGGCCCGTAATCGCGCGCGTGAAGTTGGCGCAGCCCTGCTTGGCATGGGTCTTGGGCCGGACCGGCCTCTGTTGATTCTGTCGGAAAACAGCCTGGAGCATGCAGTTCTTGGCATTGCTTGTGCCTATGTTGGGATTCCCTACGCTCCGATTTCCCCCGCCTATTCACTTGTTTCCAAGGGAGCTGAGAAGGCTAGGGGCATCGTCGATCTTCTGAACCCTGGCGCGATCTTTGCCGACGACGGCGAAATTTTTGCCGAAGCTCTAAAAGTTCTGGTCACTAACGACTGCAAGGTGATCAATGCCTATAACCATGTCGCAGGGGCAGTATCGTTCAGCGATCTCACGCCGGCTGACGTGAGCAAGGCGGAGGCTGCGCGTGCCGACCTGACCCCTGATACGGTTGTGAAATACCTGTTCACATCTGGCTCAACTGGCTCCCCCAAGGCGGTAATCAACACCAACCGCATGATTTGCGCCATGCAGGCCATGGTGCGCGATTGCTATCGTTTCTTGGAAACCAAACCACCTGTTGTTCTCAACTGGGCACCGTGGAATCATACCGCTGCTGGGAACAAGATTTCGTATCTGGTTCTGACAAACGGCGGCACCTATTACATTGATGATGGGCGTCCCGTGTCTGGCAAGTTCGATGAAACCTTGCGCAATCTTCGCGAACTCACATGTACTTGGTATTTCAACGTCCCGATGGGCTACGATATGCTTGTCAAGGAGCTCGCAAAAGACAAAGAGTTGGCGCGGACATTCTATTCCAATCTGGACATGCTGTTTTACGCTGGGGCGGGTATGGCGCAGCATACCTGGGACCAGCTCATGGCAATCGGCAAGGCGGTGACAGGCCGAGACATCCTTTTAGCGACGGGGCTCGGATCGACCGAAACGGCACCTTTTGCCCTGGCATGGACCGAGTTGGAAAAAATAGCAGGCAATGTGGGCGTGCCGTGCCGAGGATTGACGCTCAAATTGGTGCCAACAGATGGCAAGCTGGAGCTTCGCCTCAAAGGCCCGTCAATCACGCCCGGCTATTACAAAGCACCGGACAAGACCAAAGAGGTCTTTGACGACGAAGGCTATTACTGCATGGGAGATGCATTGCGCCCCGCTGACCCCGAGGATTTCTCGCGTGGGTTCTATTTTGATGGCCGCGTGGCAGAAAACTTCAAACTCTCAACGGGAACTTGGGTCTCTGTTGGCGCCGTGCGTGGCCAGTTGGTTGACGCCTTAGGCGGACTGGCGCGAGATGCGGTCATCGTTGGGGAAAACCAAAGCCAGCTTGGCGCGCTGCTGTGGCTCTCACAAGCGGCACATCAAATATCACCGGACGAGTTGAACCAGGCTTTGGCCGAACGCATCACCGCGGCCGCTAAGGCAGCAACGGGATCTGCCAGCCGCGTTCGACGCGTGACACTTCTGCCTCACGAACCCAGTCTGGACCGAGGTGAAGTGACGGAAAAAGGCAGCCTGAACCAACGCGCACTTCGCAATCACAACGCTGAGACAATCGAGGCGATGTATCGATCAGACGATGGCGTCATTGTCGCCTGATCAACATTCTTAAGTTGTAGTGGTTCAGATGTGATCTGACAGTTGGCCGTCTTGAAGGCGGCGTCTGTCAGGTCAAGTTCAATTCACGAACTTTTCCTGCCAGATTTTTCCCGCTGAACACCTGATAAAACTCTTGCAGGACCGCTTTGTGGAACCGCTGGCAGATGCCGTTGGCCTGGGGGGCGGTTACATCATCAGAGCCCACGTGCCTGCATGATTTGGGCCGACTTTGATGCCGGCACCGGGAGGTCGGGCGCTGGCGCTTTGACAATCGACCATTCGCGATCGCGCGGGCTTTGAGCCTTACAACGGTATTCAGGGCTAGAGCTTTTTAGCATGTCTGGGAACAGACGCGCTGCATCGCGCAGATCTTTTCATGGAGCACAACGACAGTGGCTCGCGCCTGGGGTTTAATCCTCCGGCGAGAATGAGGGGGTTGCGTGCCAAGACGTGGCGCTTCACTCTAGTTGACCGGTTTTAGAACACCTGCGAAGAAATTGGATAAAGCCTCGTATGCGTCCAATGGAAGAATGTTGGCGATGTATTGATCGGGACGGACAATGATCATGCAACCGTTTTCGCGGTCAATGCCACGCATGTCGTAAATGTCCCCCAGTCCTTTGTGATCAACACAGAACACCTTTTCATAGTCCATCAGACCAAGCGCACCCGTGCAGGGCTTCAAGAGCCTCGGCATGGACGCATAGTCCAATTGATCAAAGGTCGGCTGAAAGATCGCGCGAACGTCGATAATCGCGTCGATGTCTTCGTTTTCGCCGGTGTGTTTGCGCACGGGAGAGGCCGGGTTGCTGTCGAGCCAATCGGCCAAAGCCCTCAGATCAGTATCGTCTCGCCCTGCAAAGGCATAGATGCGCCAGCGGCCATCAGCTTGCGCGGCATGTCCAAGCTGCATCTGTTTGGCGTCTGACAAGCGCACAACTGGGGCAGAATGAAACCGGCGGCCGATCTGCTGCCCCAAGGCCAGGGCTTGATGGGTTGGCGCTGCCGTGAGAATAGAGGTGTCATACTGGACTGCCAGCCCCCCTGTGAATTCAAGATTTTCCTTGAATTGGCGCATAAAACGCGGCTCGACCTTGCCTGCGCGTTCTTCTTCGGTCGCTGGGGCTGACATGATCCGCGCCCATTCATGGTCTGTCTCAACCAGTCGCTTGGCTTCGTTCAATCGTTCACGGGAGTAGCTGTGCAACAGATCCGCCTCTGCGCGCCCCGTCAATACATGGGCCAACTTCCAGCCAAGATTGAATGTGTCCTGCATCGAGACATTCATCCCCTGACCAGCCTTTGGGCTGTGCGTATGGCAGGCGTCTCCGGCTGTAAAGACACGCGGCGTGCGGCGGCCGCGCTCTTCTTCCGGCACATCATCAAAGGCTTCGGAAATACGATGGCCGATTTCATAGATGGACCACCAAACGACTTCTTTCACATCCAATGTATAGGGGGCAATGATCCGCTGAGCTGCCGCGATCATGTCATCTTGGGTAAAGCCGCGTTCGGCAACACGCTCGCCTTCATTTAGCTTGTCGAGCTCGACATACATACGGAACAGGTATCCCCCCTCGCGTGGCAGGATCAGAACATTGCCCTCGCTGGCTGAGGTGATCAGGCACTTTTGGCGCACATCTGGAAAGTCGGTGTTGGCAAGGATGTCCATCACCCCCCAGGCTTGGTGCGCTGCATCCCCTCGCAGGTCTCCGCCGATGGATTTGCGCACCTTCGAGCGCGCACCATCGCAGCCCACCACATAGTTGGCGCGAATGGTCGTCGTCTCACCCCAATTCACGCCGGTATCTTCGAGAGTGACCGTAACAGGATAGTCCTCCGCAGATTGGTCAATTGAAAGGTCTTTCAGAGCTAGATTGTAGTCTGGTCTCAACCGCGACGGTGACTCTGCCATCACGTCGAGAAACAGCTGATGCAGGCGCGCTTGATTGATCAGGATATGTGGCATTTCTGAGCTATCATCCGCAACGTCCTGCACGCGACCAATCCGCTTGATATGCGCAGGGTTGTCAGGGTCGGGCATCCAAAAAGCTGTCTGGTTCACCCAGTAGGTTTCTCGCTTGACTTTTTCGGCAAAACCGAAGGCCTGGAACATCTCCATGGTACGCGTGTTGATCCCATCGGCTTTGCCCTTGACGATATTGCAGGGGCTGGCCTCGACGATCATCGTTTTGATCTGTGGAAATTGCGCCAACTGAGCAGCTAAGCAGAGCCCCGCCGGACCAGTCCCAACAATCAGAACGTCTACTTTCCCGGGGAGGGGCGCATTCGCTTCATGGTCACGCCAGTTCGGAGCAGCAGCTTTTATGTCAGGGTTCCCGCCGCGAAATCCGTCTTTGTAATACTGCATGGTGTGTCTCCGTCTGGTCTGTCTCAACTTTGCTTTCGCGCAATTGATATCTATACTTACTAATTTGAGTCAATAAAAATATGTATACATACCATATGGGGGTGGTTAGAGTAGAAAACGATCAGGTTGAGCCAGTCTTCGCTGCCTCTCGCTAGGCTCGAACGCGAATACTGGCATACGATGATTCAACTTGATCTGTTTTCACTCTAGTTTGCATTTGGAAACACAGGCGAGCACAACAAATTGGATGATTGGGGATGAAAACACATCAGATGGTAGGGCATTTAATTCGCCGGTTGAACCAAATTTCAACGCAAGTATTCGCCAAAAATATGCAGGAAGCGGGGCTAGGGCTGACGCCCGTGCAGTTCGCAGCCTTGGACGCTATCGCGACCCATCCCGGGATTGATCAGGTAGGTGTTGCCTCTGAAATCGCATATGATCGCGCGACAATAGGAGGAGTCATCGATCGGCTTGAACAGAAAGGTTATATCGTCCGAAGCATCAGCGAACGAGATCGCCGTGCACGAGAGGTCCGTCTAACAAAGCGCGGGCAAGATGCGCTGAAAGAGGCTTTTCCGGTCGTAACAGCTTTGCAAAGCCAGATCTTACCGGGCCTGTCCGACAGTGAGAAAGCAGAGTTCCTGGCGCTAGCAACTAAGGTGGTTACGCATTCTTCCAAAGAGTAACATAAGTTCAAGGGCAATGTTCTCAAAGACCGCTTCTCAAGGCCGGACTCGAACACGCCAGGGCACAAAATATCTGAACTACTACATCTGATAGTCTCGGAATGCACGGTTCTTAGATTGTGAACGCGTCCCGGAACGCTTCAAGGGCCGCTTCCGTATCACCGGCGGCAAAGGCCTCCATACCCACCGGGCCATGATACCCCATGTCATTCAGTGCTTTTGCAAGCCTTGCATAGTTGATTTCGCCTGTTCCGGGTTCGCAGCGACCGGGATTGTCCGCCACTTGCACTTCGCCGATCCAGGGCAGGCATTTTTCGCACCAGCGCACCAGATCCCCTTCGCCAATCTGTGTGTGATACAGATCAAGGTTGATCCTTAGCTGGGGACGATCAACCGCCGATACCAGCGCTAGAACGTCCGCGGTGGACCCAAACGGGCATCTTGGATGATCAAGCGGATTGAGGTTTTCCAGCGTAAACACCACGCCTTCTGCCTCGGCCATGTCGCAGATGCGGTTCAGTGTATCCCTCGCCTTCAGCCACATGCTGCCAGACACAACATCATGCTGCCAGATCGGGATACCACCCTCACCTAAACCCGTGCCGTGCAGGTTCAGGCGATCCACGCCAAGGCGCTTCCCAATCTGCGCGGTTTCCCGTGCCGAGGCCAGCAACATGTCAGCGCCTTCGTGATCTGCAAGGCGGCCCTGAAGGTAGCCGTTCATGATGGTGTAGTTCGCGCCAACGGCTTCGAGCTTGTCCAAATCATGATCGGGCCAGTTCCACAGACCCACGCCGAACCCCATCTCGGTCAGACGGCTTGCACGCCAGTCAATGGGCCTGTCTTGCCAAAGCATTTCGGCACAGGCCGCCAGCTGGAACGGTTGCGTCATTTCGGTTTTCCTTGTTGGTTGTCTTAGATCGATCCGCCTTCGACCATGAAGTTATGCGCCGAGCAGGCCGCTGAATCATCCGAGGCCAGAAACAGCACCATCCGTGCCACGTAGACCGGATCAATCGGATCGGGCAGACATTGGCGATCAACTTGTTTGGCCAGGGCTTCGGGGGTGACCCACAGTTCTTTTTGGCGCTCTGTCATGATCCAGCCGGGAACCACCGTATTCACACGGATACGATGGGCGCCCAAATCACGGGCCATGGTTCTGGTGAGACCATGTACGGCGGCCTTGGCGGTTGTGTAGGCGGGAAATCCGCCGCCGGCTTCCCACCAAGAATTGGACCCCATATTGATGATTGACCCGCCACCGGCCTCGATCATGCCCGGCGCAACGGCCTGAATGGCAAAGAACATGTGGCGCAGGTTGGTGTGCTGTCGTTCGTCCCAATAGTCGGGCGTCACATCACGCCAGTCGTGGCGATCATCCCGCGCGGCATTATTGGCAAGAACCAGCGCCGGGCCGAGTTTGCCCGCCAGTTCAGCAAATGCCGCCCGCAGCGCATCAATGTCGCGAAGATCGCAAAACGCATAGGCATGTTCACCATCCAGGCTGGCCAACAGGGCTTCAGATGTTTCCCTGTCAAAATCGACAAACCCCACCTTTGCACCCTGAGCCGCAAATCCTTTGACAATCTCGGCACCTATTCCCGATGCACCACCGGTCACAAAAACTGTTTTTCCTTTGAGGCAAGGATAATGTGCAAAGTCACGCATCAGGCATCCCTTTCCATGATCCACTCGACTTCGGGTGCCGGGACGAAGCGCCAGTTTCTGCGCGGACCCGCCATGACATTCAGGTAATACATTTCGAAACCATATGGCGCACCGCAGGGATGGTGGCCCCGCGGGACAAGAACCACATCACCATCAGAAACGGCCATGGTTTCATCCAATTGCCGATCATCAGTATAGACCCTTTGAACGCCGAACCCATTTCCGGGGTTGAGCCGGTGATAATAGGTTTCTTCCAGATAGGTGATCCGGGGGAAATCGTCTTCGTCGTGGCGATGGCTGGGAAAGGACGACCAGTGTCCGTTTGGCGTGAACACCTCTGTCACCAGAAGGCTGTCGCAATAGTCTTCGTTTTCCATCGCGATATTGTTGATATAGCGCGTATTCGTGCCTTTGCCGCGTTCGGTCAAGGAAATGCCATCCGGCCCGATCCGGCGCGCCACATGCCCGCCATGACCCGGCGCGGAACAGACAGCTATCACGCAATCGGTTTCGGCGACAGCAGACCATTCAGAGCCGTTGGGCAGGTACAGGCAATGCGGCGGGGTCTTTTCGAACACGTTCATCCGTTCGCCTAAGACGCCCCAATCCTGCCCGGCCCCGGTGACGGTGGCCTTGCCTTCGACCATGACAAGGATCACCTCGCGGTCCCCTGTCGCTTCGGTTGCGGTATCACCAGCCTTCAGGTGATACAAACCAAAGCCCACATAGCGCCACCCGGCGCTGGCCGGGGTGATGTCATGTACCTTGCCGCGTTTGCCAAATGGTCTGCAGAGGAGATCTGCCATGGTCGAAATCCTTTCGTTTACGCAGCCCGGCGAGCGTTCAGCCCGTCAAGTGCGGCTTCCAGTTGGGATTGAGACCAGCCATCTGAAACGGCTTGGCGCAAGATGTCGGCCTGGCTTCGCGGCGCGTTCCCCCCGATCGGAGGATCCGTATCCAGATTGGTCGGGAAGGCATATCCCTCGGCGGTTGCAGCAATGGCCGCGGCAAGGGCGCTTTCACTCAAAGCCGTGCCTTTCAGCTGCAACAGGGCCGGAAAGACAGTCCGGCACAACGCATCGCGGTCAACTGCCTCCATCGCTCGCCCGAAGGCCGAGGATATCTGAAGCAGGTTGCCCATTCGGTTGATATTGGCGCTGGTATTCGCGCCCGCTGCATGGAACAGCGCGGGGTTAAAGAACACAGCGTCACCTTTTTCCAAGGGCAATTGCACATGCGCCTCTTCGAAATAGTCCGCAAAAGCCTGATCGTGAAAGGCCAGATAGCCCGGCCCATAGCTTTGTGAGAAGGGCAATAATTTGGTCGGCCCGCTTTCCAGTGGCATATCCACATGCGCCACCGCGCCCTGAAGTGTCAGCGTGGCGGTAACCTCATGCGCATGTACCGGGTAGTGCGCGGCAATTGCAGCGGGTTGAAAGCCCAGGTGATAATCGCGATGCGCTTGCTGGGCCTGACCGCCTGGGCGTACCTGATTGACTTGCGCTGTCATTTGATAATACGGACCCAGCCAAGCCTCACATGCGGCGGCAATTGCGGGGTTGCCGTAGTAGAGGGCAAAGCCTTCTGGATCCCGCAGCCCCTGTTTTTGCAGGGCGTTCCAAACGCGATCATTGGCGCCTGACGTGGCAAAGTGATCGCCTTTGCCCCCTGCGCTATCTCGTTCTTCGGCGATCAGGGTGTTGAACACATCCGTTGCGCGGTCGATCACAGCGACATCATTATAGGCTTGCTTCAGGACGATCACGCCCGAGGCATTGCGCAACACATACCCCCACTCTGCCATGAGGGTGCGCCGAGCATCAGGGTCGTCCAGCATCGCGCGCAATGCGCCTATATCGTAAAGCGGCACATTCCGTTCGATCCCGCCCGCCAGAGGCACGCGGTCCGCCAAAAGCTGCTGCGAGGTCAACACCTTAAATTCATCCAGATCACAGGACTCGCGGTCAAAATACCCCATATATCCTAACGGACGTTCAACCATGACGTTTCTCCTTTTTCATGGTTTCGGTGTTGCCCCTTTGGGCGGTGACTTATGTTTCGACGCTCAGGCCTGCCTTTTCGCAAACATCCAGAATGTGTTCATACCCCATTTTTGAATACTCATAGGGTGGAGCTTTGGCGGGGTCTTGTTCTGCCTCAACCACGATCCATCCGCGATAGCCCATCGCCTTCAAAGCATCCGAAACGGCCTGAAAGTCGATGCACCCATCGCCCGGAACGGTAAAGGCCCCGGCGATCACCGCATCCAGAAAGCTGCGGTCATTTTCGCGAACGTCTTTGACAATCTCAGGGCGGATGTCCTTGAAGTGGACGTGATGCACACGATCCCCCCAACGGTTCAGCGTTGCCATCACATCACCACCGCCAAAGAGCAAATGGCCCGTGTCAAAACACAGCCGCAATTCAGGCCCTGACCCTTCCATCAACCAGTTCACATCATCTTCGCTCTCGATGATTGACCCCATGTGATGGTGATAGGCCATCGGCATGCCCAGATCGGCCATCCATTTGGCCAGTTCGGTCAGTTTCGCGCCATAGGCCAGCACCTCGTCCCGCGACAGGGTCGGGCGATTATTCACCGGCGTTTTGATATCGCCCTGAACGGTGTTGGAACATTCCGCATAGACGATGCATGGGCTGTTCAAAGCCACAAACTGTTCGACCTGCTGGCGCACGGCGTCGCGCTCGGTGGTAAAGTCATTCACCAGCGTATTGCCGGAGCACCAGCCCCCGCATAGCGCGATATCATTGGCATCCAGATAGGTGCGCAGACCCTCGGTGTCCTGTGGCATCCGCTGGCCGCGCTCCACACCGGTATAGCCGATCTCTCGCGCTTCCTTCAGAGCCTGCTCCATCGTGTAGGCGGCGGTGATATCGGGCAGGTCATCATTCTGCCACGCAATCGGGGAAATGCCGATCTTTACGCTCATTTCTCATTTCTTTCTTTCAAAGCCGCTTCATAGGCGGCGCGTTTTTCGTTGACTTGAGGGCGCGTGGAGACTTCGGGGACAGCTACTTCCCACCATGTGCCCCCATATTCGGTCGATGGGTAAGGATCGGTATCAATCACCACCACATAGGGCCCCTTGACGTCATGGCGTTTTGCCAGCGCCTGTTCCAGTTCGGCGATGTTGGAAACCTTAACCGATGTTGCCCCCATAGAGCCCGCGTGGGCAGCGAAATCAATCGCCGAGGGCTGCTCGTGCATCGCATGATCGAGCAGGTTGTTGAACTCAGCCCCGCCAGTACCCATTTGCAGCCGGTTGATGCAACCAAAGCCTCGGTTGTCGGTGACGACCACGGTGAAGGAAATGCCCATCATCGCCGCCGTCGCCATCTCGGAATTGGCCATCATATAGGTGCCGTCGCCCGTGAAGCAGATCACATCCCTCTCCGGCTCGGCCATCTTGATGCCCATGGCGCCGGCAATTTCATAGCCCATACAGCTAAAGCCATATTCCATGTGATATGCACCCGGACGCGGAGCCTTCCAGAGTTTGTGCAACTCACCCGGCATCGTACCTGCGGCGCACATGGCGACAGTGTTATCATTGCTGGCTCTCTGAACCGCGCCAACGACCTGCATATCGGTGGGGAGTGCATTGCCATCGGCGGGCGCATCTGTCAGGGCATCCACCTTGGTGAACCAGTCGGTCTTTGACAGGGTGATCGATCCGTCTGCTTTGTAACCCGTCAAACCGCTGGTCAGGTCTTTTAGTCCCGCTTTGGCATCCGCTTGCAGCGGCATGGCCCGGTGTTTGGCCGCATCATAGGCGGCCGTGTTCAAGCTGATCATCACCCGTTCGGGATTGGAGAACAGCCCCCAGGATCCGGTGGTGAAGTCCTGAAAACGCGTGCCAATGCCGATCACCACGTCTGCGTCCGTGCAATAATCATTTGCAGGTTCGCCCCCCGTCACCCCGAGCGGGCCAAGGTTCAGCGGGTGATCCCAAGCCAGCGCAGATTTACCTGCCTGCGTTTCTGCAACGGGGATATTGTGGGTTTCCGCGAAAGCGCGCAGATCAGCTGTCGCCCCCGAGTAATGCACGCCGCCACCGGCAACGATCACCGGCTTTTTCGCCTCCCTGATCGCTTTGACAGCGCGGGCCAGTTCGCCCTCATCCGCGCGCTGGCGCTTCTGATACCAGATCTTGGGCTCAAAGAAGCTTTCGGGATAGTCATAGGCTTCGGCCTGCACATCCTGACAGAAGGCCAGCGTAACAGGGCCGCAATCTGCCGGATCGGTCATGGTGCGGAAGGCGCGCGGCAAGGCTGTGAGCAGTTGTTCGGGTCGGGTGATGCGGTCGAAATAGCGACTGACCGGCTTGAAGCAATCATTGGCGCTGACGGTACCATCGCCAAAGTCTTCGATCTGCTGCAAAACAGGGTCAGGGCCACGGCTGGCAAACACGTCGCCCGGCACCAGCAGCACCGGAATGCGGTTGACATGTGCCAGCGCTGCCGCCGTCACCATATTTGTCGCACCCGGTCCAATCGACGTGGTTACGGCCATCGCCCGCTTGCGGCCTAGCTGCTTGGAGTAGGCGATCGCGGCATGCGCCATTGTCTGTTCATTATGGCCACGCCATGTCGGAAAACGGTCCTTGACCTCGTGCAAGGCTTCGCCAAGGCCAGCCACGTTTCCGTGTCCGAAAATCGCCCAGATCCCTTCGATAAAGCGGTCTCCATCCTCATTCATCTGCGCCTGCAGAAAACGCACCATCGCCTGTGCGGCGGTCAATCTAATTGTGCCCATGGTCTGATCCTTCACACGGCAAGCTGTTCTTGCTTTTAACTATCCCGATACAATCGGAGGAAAAAACACCCTTGGAAACGCGCTGGCATCCCCGGTTTTTCGGGCCACTCGCAGGAGGAAGAATTGACCCGATGGTATTGGGCACTAAACCGTGCCACCCAGTGAGCCTTCAAGCCGGGCCATTTCTTGCCCGCCTGCCATAAGATCCTGCAGTTGTTCAGGGGTGATTTCCCCGCGTATTGCGGTGCCCAAAGTTTTGCCGCGATTTAACACGGTGAACCGATCCCCAACCGCGAGCGCATGACGGACGTTGTGGCTGATAAAGACAACCCCAACACCCTGATTGCGCACCTTGTCGATCGTGGCCAGAACATTGGATGTCTGGCGCACCCCAAGGGCCGATGTTGGTTCATCAAGGATCAAGACCTTGGCCCCGAAATAAACCGCGCGCGCGATGGCAACCGTTTGGCGTTCACCACCGGACAGCGTCCCAACGGCTTGATCCGGTCCGCGCAGGTTGATACCCATCTTGCGCATTTCGGTCATGGTGATCTCGTTGGCCTTGTTGACGTCAAAGCGTTTGGTCGGGCCACGGCCTTTGGTCGGTTCGCGCCCCATGAAGAAATTGCGCGACACAGACATCAGCGGGATCATGGCCAGATCCTGAAACACGGTCGCAATACCAGCTTCCATAGAATCGCGCGGCGTCGCGAAGCTCATTGGTTGACCTTCGAATAGGATTTCCCCGTGGGTTGGCTGGTGTACCCCCGACATTGTTTTGATGAAAGTCGATTTACCGGCACCATTGTCGCCCAGCAAGCAGTGGCATTCACCGGGCCGGATATCAAAGCTGACACCTGCAAGGGCGATGATGTTGCCAAAGTGCTTTTCGATGTTCTTCATTTGGACGATCGGGGCAACATTGCTATTGGCATCTTTGTGGTGGAATTTGCTATTATCGGTCATATCAACGCTCCCCGGTGACGCGCTTGCGAATGGCATTGTTGAAGAGAACCGCGATCAAGAGCATGCCGCCAAGGAACACTTGGAACCAATCTTGGTCAAAGTCGGTATAGGTCAGCCCGATGACGACCATGCCAAAGATGATCGAGCCAAAGAACGCCCCAATTGCCGACCCATATCCGCCCGTTAGCAGGCAGCCGCCAATCACCGCGGCGATGATGGCCTCGAATTCCTTTTGGAAGCCACGGCGCGCGTCGGTTGACCCGGCATCAATCACTGTGATGATGGCAACCAATGCTGCGCAGCATGCGGTGACCATGAACAACGAAATCTTGATCCGATTGACCGGCACACCCGAGTTGGAGGCTGCGTTGCTGTCACCACCGGCAGCGAATATCCAGTTGCCCGCTGGGGTGCGCAGTAGAATGTAGGTTGCGACCAGAGACAGGACGATGAACCAGAGGATCTCAATCGGAATGCCTGACACTTTCGGCGTTCCGTTCTTGAATGTTTCGACCAATCCAAGCTCTGCCAGCCAAGTGAAGAGACCCGGAAAGGCATCTCCTGAGAAGAAAGGCGCAAGCCAGTCGTTTTCGGTGGCGTCACGTACGCCGCGCAGCTGGGTCGATCCGCCCGATGCCCATTTCAGGCCGACAAGAGACAGCCCCCGCAGGATGAACAAGAAAGCCAGCGTCACGATGAATGAAGGCAGGCCAGAACGAATGACGATCATTCCGTTGATCGCTCCGACACAGGCCGCGAAAACAAAAGTCAGCGGGATGGCGACGATCAACGGCAACCCCCAGACCATCACGCAGATGCCAAAGAACAACCCGGCAAACGCGACCATCGACCCGATGGAGAGGTCAAACTCGCCGCCAATCATCAGCATCGCAGCTCCGATGGCCAGAATGCCCAACTGCGCGGCAGGGGTCATGAAATTCATAACGCCAGACAGCGTGAACATTGCGGAATCTGCCGTGATCAGGAAAAATGCAGTCACAAGAACGACGCCGGCAATCGCTCCTAACTCGGGCCGCTTCATCAATCTTGTTGTGAATGCTTCTTTCTTTATACGCTCGTCTGCCGCGCTTGTTGTGTCCAACATGATTTCCTCCCCTAAGCGTTCAGAGGCGATAAGAGACCGCCTCTGAAATTTGCTGTTCATTCAATCGAGGCTTAGCGGATGCCCTTGGCGGACAGCTCGATAACCTGCGCCGCTTTGTCAGCTGTGACGAGGTTTGGACCGGAAGGAACGTCGCCACCCGGCATCAAGCCGTAGTTGGTATTGTTCGCAAGGAAGACAACAGGCAGATAGCCCTGCAGGAACTGTTGCTGGTCGATTGCAAAGGCTGCATCCCCGTCGACGATTGACTGCAGGAAGTTTGCAGACAGATCAAAGGAGGCAACATTTACATCGCGACCAGATGCCTTGGCGGCTGCGACCGCTGGCTCGCCGGCAGAACCGGCACCAAGCGCCATCACAGTGTCAACACTTTCGTCAGATGCCAAGGCCGCAGCAACTTTGGATTCGATCTCGGACGGATCGTTGCTGGTCGGCAGCACAGTTACACTGCCACCAAAACCGTCTGCAAATCCCTGACACCGCAGGTCAAGCGCAACGTTGCCGACTTCGTGGTTTACACAGATGGCGTTTGAACCACCCATGCCAGCCAGTTTCGTACCGGCAGCCTTTCCGGCGTCATATTCGGATTGTCCTACATGCAATGTGACACCCAGGCTGGCAGCGACATCAGAACCGGAGTTCATGGAAATGACCGGAATTCCTGCTTCAACTGCACGCATGATTGATGGCCCAAGCGCATCGCCATCAGGAATGGAAACAACCAGCCCGTCAGGTTCCTGGTTTACGGCGGCGTCAATCAATTGGGACATAGCAACCATGTCAAAGGTTTCTGGGGCGCGGTAGTCCACATTTGCGCCAGTGTGCTCTGCTGCAAGCTGTACACCGTTCTTTACCACGTTCCAGAATGCGTCATTGGCCTGACCATGGGACACGACGATGATGTCCTGCGCCAGTGCTGGCGTGGCAAGAGCCATAGCAGCAGCTGCGAGTGCGCCTTTCATAAACATTTTCATTTGGGTTTCCTCCCTTTGGTTTCAATTCACACCGGTTGCTCCGGTGCAATCGTCACACGGCTATGCCGCGCATTTCGCATTGCCCTCGAGCGGGGCAAGTACCAAGTGTCAGGCCGTGTCCTCTCGACCCGAATTCTCAATCAACTCTGCAAGCGAGACCGGAGCGCCGTTTTGCGCCGAAAGCGCCGCTGCTTCGGCCATCGCCAGAGCGGCAACACCATCGTCAAGCGAAACCGGCATGTCCGAACCGCTGGTGAGAGCATCCACAAAGGCACCCCATTCAGCCTTGTAGGCGCTCATGTAACGCTCAAGGAAAAAATAGGTTGGCTTTGCACCGATAACCCCATCGACGGATGACTTGACCACCGTGTTTTCCAGCATGTTCTGCGCTTGCAGCAGACCCTCTGAGCCCAGCAGTTCAACACGCTGGTCATAGCCGTAGACCGCACGGCGGGAGTTCTTGATCACCGCAATGCGTCCATCGGCATAGGTCATTGTGACCACAGCGGTATCTACGTCACCGGCAGCCCCGATTTCGGGATCAACGATAGATGACCCATATGCGGAAATGCTGACAGGCACTTGGCCCATGATGAAATTCGCCA
Source organism: Aliishimia sp. (assembly GCA_963678085.1). Lineage (GTDB taxonomy): Bacteria > Pseudomonadota > Alphaproteobacteria > Rhodobacterales > Rhodobacteraceae > Aliishimia. Next base: position 3,469,242 of record OY782680.1, on the reverse strand, counting down.
TGTCGAAATCATGGATCATCATGTCCCGGAACAGCCCGCCAGACACCTTGATATATTCCACAGGGGGCGGGGCCGGATCGAAGGACGTGATCGACAGCAATTCTGCTTTGCCAATTTCACCTGCGGCCGACGCATTCTTTAGGGCTTCGAAATTTGGATCGAAACGTCTGTTGAAACCGATCATGACCGGCTTGCCAGTTTCCGCGACGGATTTTTGACAGGCCAGCGCCCGTTCAAGGCTTAGATCCACCGGCTTTTCGCAAAGAACCGCTTTGCCCGCCGCCGTCGCGGCCTCGATGAGATCAGAATGCGTATCTGTAGATGTGGCGATCAGGACAGCATCAATAGATGCGTCTGCGATTATTTCTTCAGTTGTGCGTGCCTGTGCACCATATTCCTGTGCGAGCTTTTGGGCGCTCTGTGGGAAATAGTCTGATACCGCAACAAGCGTACTGCCCGGATGTGACGAAATGGCTGTTGCGTGAACTCCAGCAATACGCCCGGCACCGAGTAAACCGATTTTTAGCATTGCGCCCCCGAATCCCTATTTGGTGTCGGCAGCATGGGAGTTGCTGCAACCGGTTGCAAGATGTTTTTGCACCCGTGTGCAAAGTGCTTGGAAAAAATGCGCTTTAGGGGTCTAATTCAGCCATGAACAGCAAAAAACCAGAATCGCAGGATGAATCGAGCGCGAAGGTGACGGCTGAAGATGTCGCAAAACTGGCAGGTGTTTCCCGTTGGACTGTAAACCGGGCGTTCAAGAAAGATTCGTCCATTTCCGAACGCAGCAGGAGCAAAGTGACCGAGGCCGCTGACCGGCTTGGCTATTTCCCGGATCTGCAGGCCGCCAGCCTGTCATCCGATCAAAGTAACCTTGTGTCCCTTCTGGTCGATGATTTCTCGAACCCGCACAAATTGGTGATGATGGAGCGCCTCACCCGCATTCTGCGTAAGCATGGATGGGACAGCCTGATTGTGAATACGTTGGATGAAAGCGACGCTTCGGCTGCTTTGGTGAATGCCAGTCAACGCCGGGTGGATGCTGCAATCCTGATGGGAAGCCGCTTTAACGATCAGTTGCTATCCACCGCGTTGGGGGCGCAGCGCGTGAAAAAGCTGGTCTTGTTTGCTCGTTATTCATCCAACCCGAATACGATTTCAGTTTGTTGCGATGATGTGGCTGCCATGAAAGACATAACAAAACACGTTTTGGAAAGGGGCTATCGCCATCCTGTTTTCGTGGCTGGGCCGCAAACCACCTCAGCCCACTTGCTGCGCAAAGAGACGTTTCTCAAGTATTGGAAGCAAGTAACTGGTAGTCTGCCTGCGCATATCGTCGTCAACGCCTATGATTCAAAATTAGCATATCAGCGGGTGTGCGGTTTTCTGCAGGGCCTTGACCGGTCAGAGTATCCAGACGTTCTGGTGTGTGAAAACGATGCATTGGCGATGGGCGCTATTGATGCGATCCGATACAATTTTGGACTGAAAGTGCCCGACAACATCGCGGTTACCGGTTTTGATGATGTCCCGTCCGCCGACAGCCCCCATTACAGGTTAACCACCTACCGCCAGCCCTTGACGGATATGGCCGAGGCATTGGCTTGCGTTCTGAAGGCCGACCCGCTTCCCTGTGCACTTGATCGTTTCATCGGCCGGATGGTCATACGAGAGAGCGCATAAGGAAGGGGGCAGTACCGTTGATCTGCCTCAAGATTGCGGCGGCGCACCAAACGCGCGAATGACACTACGCGCAGCGGCTTCTACTGGACTGATTGTTTCTTTTAAGATGGCGACACGATCGAACCGGTTGGGATCGACGTTGACCGCTTCACGCATCGCGGCCCCAAATACCATGCGCAGTTCTGTGCCGATGTTGAATTTGCAGATGGCGCTTTCGCGGGCCAGTCGCTTGCGCTGCTCGACCGGCACACCGGAGCCGCCATGAATGACCAATGGAATATCGGTGACAGCTTCAATCGCCCGTATGCGATCTTCGTCTAGACCACCCTCTTTATCCTGTTGAAGATGCACATTGCCCACCGATATCGCCATGGCGTCAACACCGCTGTCACGGGCGAACTTTTCGGCCTCTGCGGGGTCGGTGCCGTCGGAGCCTTCGCCACCGGAATACCCGACAAACCCAATCTCTCCTTCGCAGGAAATCCCTGCAGCATGTGCCATTTCCGCGATCTGGGCGGTTTCATCGATGTTTTGCTGCAATGGCTTGCGGGATCCATCGAACATCAGCGACGTAAATCCGCTGTTCAGTGCGATTTTGCAGTCTTCGAACGTGTATCCGTGATCCAGATGCGCCACCACAGGAACCGATGCGTTTTCGGCCAGGTGGCGGAACATTTTGGCCAGGATCGGCAAGGGCGTATGCTCCCGGCAGCTTGGGCCGGCTTGCAGAATGATGGGCGCGTTTTCTGCCTCGGCGGCGGCGACATAGGCGCGCATATCCTCCCAGCCAAGCGTGACAAGCCCGCCCACAGCATAGCCTTTCTGCAGAGCTGGTCTCAGAACCTCGGATAAGGTGGCAAGCGTCATTTGAACTTCGCGATCATGTCTTTGATGCCGGGGATGGTTTCGATCTGGTAGGCATGTGTCGGCTGAAAATATTGCACCAGCGATCTTTGCGTCAGCCCGCCAAGGATGGTGAAATAATACATCTCATAACCGGGCAGAACCGCGCAGGGGTGATAGCCATTGTCGATGCAGATCGTGGATCCATCAACGATGTGATAGGCGTCGCCGGGCTTGTTGTCCTCGCGCTGAAGCATTTGCAGCCCGGACCCCCAATTGGGTTTGAACCGGAAATTGTAGGTTTCGTCATGGCGAGTTTCGTCTGGTAACCGGTTGGTGTCGTGCTTGTGTGAGGGAAAGCCGGACCACCCGCCCTGACCGACAGTGAACAATTCGCTGACCAGCAGGCGGCCCACCTTGTCGTGTTGTTTCTGGCCAAGGATGTGTTTGATCTTGCGGTGGGTCTTGGTCTCGTCAGACCCGTATTGAACCAGATCGGGTGTTCGCACATCGAACGGGTCCAGCACCTTGTCGTATTTCGCCCCTGCGATGAATGTTTCAGTTTCCTCCGAGATACAGACCAGCGTGACCTTGGCTCCGACCGGGATATAGACGCCTTCGGGTTCGCCATCCCAGACGTCTTGCCCCCGTTTGCCCAGACTATCAAAGCGCACGCCTTCGACCTCAATATCAATCGTACCAGTCGCCGGAACGATGCAGGTTTCAAAACCCGGTGTCTGGTATTCGAAGGCCTCGCCCTTTTTCAGTTTGACGATGTTGAAATAGTTCAGCGGCACCGTTGTGTTGTCAATGTCAACGATGGGTTGGTTCTGGTTGTCGTAGGGAGCGATGTGCATCATATGACCTATGCTTGGGTTGGACCGGGGTGATTGGCCAGAAAGGAATCCAACTGTTCCGTTGTTGGCATAGCAGGGGCGCAACCGGGCTGGCTGACCACGATCGAAGCGCAGGCAGATCCGCGCAATACTGCGTCGTGCAGGGAATATCCATCGGCAATGGAGGCCAGAAGCCCGGCCATAAAGCTATCGCCCGCTCCGTTCGGTTTCACGGCGGTGACGGGATAGATGCCGGTTCTGAATTCGGCGCCTTCGAAAAACGTAATCGCACCTTTGTGGCCCATCTTGTAGATGACGGCTTTGCCCATAGCGGCCAGTTCACGAGCCTTGTCCAGCCCCTTTTCGATGCCACCAGCCATAAAGCCGAACTCTTCGTCATTGGCAACGATCAGATCGCTTTCTTCGCCAGCGCGGGACAGAACCTCTGACGCGACCTCGGGAGACGGCCAGCTATAGGGCCGGTAATCCACATCGAAAATGATTGGCAGGCCTGCCTTGCGGGCGTTTTCAAACGCTTTGAACGTGGCGCTACGGGATGGTTCGGCAGCGAAGACAGTTCCGGCTGAAATCAGGGCAGTGAAATCGGAATAGGCGACTTGATCCATCTGATCCGATGTCACCTGAAAATCTGCTGCGTTGTTGCGGTAGATCACATTCTGAAAATCTTCGATGCAGCTTTCGTAGATCGCCAAAGACGTTCTGCATTCTCCGCTCACGGTTTTCACATAGGTCGTGTCGACACCATAATGTTGCAACCGGTTTATGCAAAACCGTCCAATCGCGTCATCTGAGACTGATGTGACCAGAGAGGACTGGCTACCAAGCTTACACAGGCCCACACAGATATTCGCGGATGATCCGCCCAGATCGGCATGAAATGTGTCGGCAGACTCACTTTTGGTGCCGACTGGCGCGGCGTACATATCCATGCCTGCGCGCCCGAACACAGCGAACCGGTTGCCCTTGATACCTTCGATAAGTTTCTGTGACGCCATGTTTCTAGATCACCCTGTTCGGTCAGATGGGCGCAATGCAGCTTGCGCAATTGCGAATCCTAGGATACAAATTTTGCAACCGGTTGCAATGATAATCTATGGGCCTTTGAAATGACGGAAATCGGTATTGGAATTGTTGGCGGCGGATATATGGGCAAGGCGCATTCCGTCGCGATGTCGGCTGTGGGGGCGGTGTTCAACACAACGCTTCGCCCAAGGCTGGAAATGATCTGCGCGTCCTCGCCCTCATCGGCTGAGCGCTATCGCAAGGCCTATGGGTTCAACCGCTGTACGGCCGATTGGAAACAGCTTGTTAGTGACCCCAAGGTCGAAGCCATCGTCATCGCAAGCCCTCAAAATACGCACCGGGCAATAGCCGAGGCGGGTCTTGCGCTTGGTAAGCCCGTTCTGTGTGAAAAACCGATGGGTGCAACCCAAGGTGACAGCCTGGCCATGGTCAAGGCCGCCGAGTCCAGCGGCGTCGCCAATATGGTCGGATATAACTATATCCGCACCCCGGCCAGCCAGTTTGCGCGCAAGCTGATTGCCGAAGGTGCCATCGGAGATGTCACTTGGTTCCGCGGAGAACATACCGAAGATTTCTTCGCCGATCCAAACCTGCCCGGAACGTGGCGGGCGCATGGAAAGGCAAACGGAACCATGGGGGATCTTGCACCGCATATGATCAATGCGGCCCTTGCCCTGATTGGCCCAGTTGCAACACTTGTCGCAGAGGTTGAGACCGTTCATGGCGCGCGTCCGTGCGAAACCGGCCCTGAACCGGTGACAAATGACGATCAGGGCCAAATCATGTGCCGGTTTGAAAACGGGGCGATGGGGCATATGTTCTTTAGCCGCGTCGCGACTGGTCGCAAGATGGGATATGCCTATGAAATCAACGGCACCAAGGGCGCGATCCGGTTTGATCAAGAAGATCAGAATGCCATCTGGCTTTACCGGATGGACGGCCCAGAGGCCGAGCGCGGCTTCACCAAGATCCTGACTGGCCCGGCGCATCCCGATTACCTGCCCTTCTGTCAGGGGCCGGGCCACGGCACAGGGTATCAGGATCAGATCATGATCGAAGCCCGCGACTTCCTGCGCGCCATCGAGACAGGTCAACCTGTTTGGCCGACCTTTCGGGATGGTTACGAGGTCAACAGGATCGTGGCCGCAGCCATTCAATCTTCGGACCAGAAGCAATGGGTATCCGTCGCGCAGTATTGAGACACATCCGGCCAGGTCGGAAAATGAATAGGGAGCACCAGCAATGACAAAGCTGAAATGGGGGATGGTCGGCGGCGGCGAGGGCAGCCAGATCGGGCCTGCACATCGATTAGGCGCATTGGCTGATGGCCAGTTTGACTTCGTGGCAGGCGCTTTGGATCACAGGCCAGACATTGGGAGGGCGTATGCCCAGCGTCTCGGGGTTGCCCCTGACCGAGCCTATGGAGACTGGACTGAAATGCTGGCGGGTGAAAAGGACCGCGCCGACCGCATTGATCTGGTGACAGTTGCCACCCCGAACGCAACTCATTTCGAAATCACCAAGGCGTTTTTGGAGGCGGGGTTCAACGTCCTATGTGAAAAGCCTATGACCATGACGGTTGAGGAGGGCGAAGAGATCGTACGCATCGCCCAGGCATCCGGCAAGATTTGCGCCGTCAATTATTGCTACTCGGCCTATCCTATGGTGCGTCAGGCTCGCGCCATGGTGCGCGCTGGCGAGATCGGCAATATCCGCCTTGTAGTGACAAATTTCAGCCATGGACACCACGGCGATGCGACCGATGCGGACAATCCCCGCATACGTTGGCGATATGATCCCGCAATGGCGGGTGTGTCGGGCCAGTTCGCGGATTGTGGCATTCATGCCCTGCACATGGCCGGGTTTATCTGCGACGACGAGGTGCACAGCCTTTCAGCCGATTTCGCCTCGACCATCCCAAGCCGCGAACTGGAAGACGACGCCATGGTCAATTTTCGCATGGAGCGCGGAACGGTTGGCCGCCTGTGGACATCCTCGGTTGCGATCGGGCGCCAGCACGGGTTCGACATTCAGGTATTCGGGGAAACAGGGGGAGTGCGATGGGCCTCTGAACAGCCCAACCAGTTGATTTATACGCCCGTGGGCGGTCGCACGCAGATTATCGAAAAGGGCGAAGGGGGCCTGTATGAAGATGCGCAGCGCCTGTCCCGCGTTGCCATTGCACATCCTGAGGGGTTCCCTTTGGCGGTCGCGAATATCTATTGCGATCTGGCCGATGCTATCCGCGGAGAGACACGCGATGCCCTGCCCAATGCGGCAGATGGGGTGCGGTCTATGGCGGCGGTGCACACGGCAGTTGCTTCGGCAAATGATAACGGCGCGTGGAAAGATGCGCGCCCACCCATGTTCCGCTAAGCAGGAGTTCCCAAAAGTGGATACCGGTTTTGGGGTAAAAATCCTGCGAAATCAAAGAGCCTTAAGCAGGCATTCGTGGGAGGAGCCGCGAATACCTGCATAGGTTACGGGTGGCGGGGCCTAAGCGTGCCCCGCTCGACCACTTTGCAGGGGAAAATCCGCGCTTCGGGAAAGCGGTCGGGTTCTTCTAGTATTTCTTCCAAAAGGTCTACGGACGATGCGGCGATCTGTTTGATCGGTTGGTGAATCGTGGTCAGGTTGATGTTTTCCCACCGCGCCATTTCCATGTCGTTCAGACCAATGATTCCGATATCGCGACCGGGGATCAGGCCCTTGTCCTGAATGGCGGACAGGGCCCCGATTGACAGAACATCATCGCCGCAGAAATAGGCTTCTGCTGGGGCGTCTGACAACAGCCGCGCCATCTCGGCCCGACCCGCGTCAAACGAATAGGCCCCGGCGAAGGAATGGGACATTTCAATATGGGGATGACGCGCAGTTTCCTCGCGAAACCCCAAAAGACGGTCCTGTGCCGAGGTGGCATCCTCTGGGCCCCCAAGATAGCCAACACGTTTGTAACCGCGTTCGATCAATTCCCGTGCGGCCATGCGCCCGCAATCGACATTATCAATGCTGACAACATGCACATCGGGCAAGGTGGCGAACCGCCCGAATGTGTGGACAACCGGCACGCCCGCGTCATGAAATGCCTTGGCAAAACTGGGCGGCAAGGTCGAGGAAGCGACCACAACGGCATCCACCGAATATTGCCGTAGCATACGCACCGAATTGGACGGGTCTGTTTCATCCGACAGGTTTACGATCAGTGGCCGCAGATCGCGTTCATGCAAAGCGCGGGTGAACAGATCGAACACTTCTAGGAATATCGGGTTGTGAAAGTTGTTCGACACAAGGCCGATCAGCTTGGTCCGGCCAGTTGTCAGCGACGATGCCAAAGCATTTGGGCTATATCCCAGTTTTTCAGCGGCCTTTTCGACCTTGAGCCGCATCTTCGGTGAAACGGACGCTCCCTGTGTGAATGTCCGGGAAACGGCTGACCGCGACACACCTGCGAGATCTGCGACGTCCTTCAAGGTGGGGTTCACGTGTCTTCTCCTCAAGCGGTTGAATATATGGTCACTTTACCTAGAATATATGAGCGACGTCTCAGACAGAAAACCCCATGTTTGAGGTCTTGTTCTGCGTTGGGATTGCCAAGATATTTTCAGCAAGCCAAATGCAGTTTGCCCCAAGCCTGTCACGCCATCACCTTATCCGCTTGATGGGGTATAACTTAAAAAATTGAGGTAGCATCATATCAGATTGAGGCTAAGTCAGATTATCTGATGAAGACCCTTTTCCTGCCGTCTGATCAGAGCAATGCAAGACGTTTTGCGCGGCCCGAAATCATGGGTCATACTTTCGGGGGTCGAAAACAGGGAGGGGCTTGGCTGGGAAGGCAGGACTCGAACCTGCAACCTACGGTACCAAAAACCGGTGCTCTACCAATTGAGCTACTTCCCAATGTGCCGCGCTAGGTAGTCTGCAATTCGCGGCGGCGCAAGCCCTCATTTTCACCAAATTGTAAAGATAAGGCAAAAATTGTTGTTTAGGGCCGCGTCGATATCAGAACAGCGCCTGTGCGGGCTCCTGATTCGACCAGTTCATGGGCGCGGGCCGCGTCTGCAAGGTTGAATATCTGCGCGACGGGGCAATCAAGTTGCCCGGCCTTCAGCGTGGTATGCAGCAGCGAGATGGCCTGATCGCGTGGCGCTTTGGGCAGCAGATAAATCAGCACCATATGTAGCGAAACGGCTTTGAACATGAGCGGATAGAAGGGCAGCTCGGGCGTCATATTGCGGGCCGAGCCATAGGCGGCGATGGTTCCATTTTCCGCGATCACCGCTGTGTTCGCCTGGGCATTTTGACCAAATTCCGGGTCGATGATGTGATGCATTGGGCCGCCCGCGGCCTCAAGGATTTGATTTGCGAGACCTTCGCTTGAAAAATCCAGAACGGTGTCAAAGCCTGCGCGGTGCAGGCGCTCTATGTCAGGGCCGCGCGCGGTTGCGATGACCCTGGCCCCTTTGGCGCGGGCCAATTGCGCTGTCAGATAGCCAACAGTTCCGCCAGCGCCTTGCACAAGGACGGTTTTGCCACTCAGATCACCGCCCAAATTAACACAATGCGCGGCGGTGAGGCCGGGAATGCCAAGCTGTGCGCCCTGCTCAAAGCTGACCTTATCGGGCAGCGGCACGGTCTGCGCGGCGGGCAAGCAGATATGGCTGGCACAAGTGCCAAAGGCGCGGCCCCATTGACCATTCCAAACCCAGACCCGCTGGCCGATACGGGCAGTATCAACGTCATCGCCCACGGCCTCAATCACGCCCGCGCCATCGCTATGAGGCACAACAAAGGGAAAGGGCGGCTCGGTTATCCCAGGTCGTGCGCCTGCACGGGCCTTTACATCTGATGGGTTCACGCCGGAATATTGCAGCGCGACCAAGACCTCGCCCGCCTTTGGCTGAGGCGTCTCAACCTCGCGCAGTTCCAGCACATCGCGCGCCGCGCCAAATCGTGAATATCCAACTGCATGCATCGTGTTTCTGTCCTTAATTCGGGCCAACGCCCCAAAGCGCAGATCTCTTGGCCCAGCCTCGATAGCCGCCAGAGGAGAGGTAGCACCACTGCTCATTGCACTCCCCGAGTTCGGCAATCACACCCGCTTCAAGCCTAGCAAGAATACGGCTTTGTGCATTTGGTTTACGATGCAGAGCAAGAAAATCTTGGTCAACCAGTACAGTGCGATTTCCTGAGATCAGCGCATAATGCACCCAGCCGCCAACGCCATCGCGATCCTCTACCCGGCGCCAATGCCCATGCTCTGCGGTTACAAGCAAAGGCATATCCCGGCGTTTGAACACCCAGTCGATCCTATGCGTTAAAGACGGGCCGCGCCGCACATTGCCCTCAGCCGCTTTGAGCGAAACAAAGCGGGGTAGGGGCAGTTTTGTAACCGGCCCGATCTTGGGCGCGGGTTCGGCGTTGATGCCGCTTGCACATATGGCGAGCACGAGGCTCACAAGACGCGCCGCACTCTGAACTGAGATCTGTATGGGGAGAAGACCTTTCTGCATGTTTTGTAGCCTCTGCTTCCTGCTCTATGTTCGTGTCCTGGGCTCGTTTCCTGGGCTTGTGTCCGTGGCAGGCTTGCGCCACCATGACACGAGATGGTTGCGCGGAAAAGAGCGAGGAATCATAGATGCCCAAAGAGCCGCCGAGTGTTGTTGTCACGCGACGTCTGCCCGAGCGCTGTTGACGCGCGCCGATGTTCTGGTGCGGACCATTATGGATAAGATTGATGCGGCTTTGCGCGGTTAGGCGGCTTAAGCTGATTGCTCATATGGGGCAGGGGGGTGACTATTAATATCAAACCCCTTGATGGCGGGCACCGTCCTCTGGATATGTGAAAGGGGGAATTATGCGAAATTTGATGGTTCTATGGCTCGCTTTACTACCTTGTTTTGGGCTCGCCCAGCAGGCCGCAGATAGCCTTGAGCCTGAGAGCGCAACGCAGCTTTCAACGGGCTATGATTTGCCAGATCTCACCGCTGCCGCTCTTGCCAAGCAAAACGGGCAACCCAGCCGCGCTGAAAATTGGATGATCGTAGCTGCCCATCCTTTGGCGGTGCAAGCGGGCTCTGATGTGCTGCGCTCTGGGGGAACCGCTGCGGATGCGCTGGTGGCGGTGCAAACCGTCTTGGGGCTGGTTGAGCCGCAATCTTCTGGCCTTGGAGGCGGCGGGTTTCTGGTTTGGTATGATGCTAAAACAGGTGCACTCACCACTTTGGATGGGCGGGAAACCGCGCCCCAAACCGCAACCCCGCGCCTGTTTCAAGATGAGGCGGGTGCGCCGCTGAAATTCTTTGACGCCGTGATTGGCGGGCGCTCTGTGGGTGTGCCGGGCACGCCTGCTTTACTGCAAGAGGCGCATCAACGCTGGGGAAATCAGCCCTGGGCCCCGCTTTTGCAACCAGCGACAGAACTTGCCATGCAGGGCTTTCCTGTCTCTCCTCGGCTTGCGGGACTTGTGGCCCGTGATGCGGAGCGCTTGGCCATCCATGAAGAGACCGCTGCCTATTTCCTGCCTGCTGGCAAGCCTTTGCAGATGGGCGATGTGCTGCGCAACCCGGCCTACGCACAAACGCTTGGGCAAATGGCGCTTGGCGGGGCTGGGGTGTTTTATGCGCCAATCTCTGGCGGTGTTGGCCCTAAGATCGTTGAGGCCGTGCAGGGCGCCTCTAGCACGCCCGGCGCGTTGAGTTTGCAGGATCTTTCGCTTTATCGCGTCAAAGAGCGTGCGCCGGTCTGTGTTAAATACCGCATTTACGAGGTTTGCGGCATGGGGCCGCCTTCCTCCGGTGCGCTGGCGGTCGCGCAGGCTTTGGGCATTTTGAACAATTTCGATCTTGGTGCCTTGGGACCGACGAGCGCTGAGGCGCGCCGATTGATTGGTGAGGCTACGCGGCTCGCCTTCGCGGATCGGGGCCGCTATGTCGCGGATATGGATTTTGTGCCTGTACCTGTGCGGGGCATGCTTGATCCTAGCTATCTGGCAGAGCGCGCAAAGCTGATCAAAGACGCTGGAGCGCTTGAGCAGATCACGGCGGGCCATCCGAAATTTGATCACGCGCTGATCTGGGCCGATGATGATGAACGCGCGCGCCCCGCCACGACGCATGTGTCAATCGTGGATAGCTATGGCAATGTGGCCTCGATGACGGCCTCTATCGAAAATGCCTTTGGCTCGCGCCTCATGGCCGGTGGTTTTTTGCTCAACAATCAGCTCACGGATTTTTCGTTTCGCTCCCATAAAGATGGTGTTCCGATAGCCAACCGCGTTGCGCCGGGTAAGCGCCCGCGCTCGTCAATGTCGCCGACGATTGTGCTAAGGGATGGCAAGCCAGTGCTGGTGATCGGCTCGCCGGGTGGTAGTCGGATCATTCCTTATGTGATCAACGCCGTTATCGCCCATCTGGATTGGGGTATGGATGTGCAAGAAGCCGTCTCAATGCCCCATGCGGTGAACCGCTTTGGCACCTATGATTTGGAGGCGGGCACCGGGGCCGAAACGCTGAGACCGGCGCTTGAGGCGATGGGATATCAGGTTACGCTGCGCGGGCTGAATTCCGGGCTGCATGCGATTGCCATCGGGGAGGATCTTACGGGCGGTGCGGATCCACGGCGCGAGGGGCTTGCCTCGGGCGAGTGAGGACGCTAGCCCTTTGGACCAAGCAGGGAGAATGAGCGATGGGCAAGGTCACGATTTTAGAGCGTAATGAAAGCGGCATTGCTGCGGCGCTTGGGGTGCTAAAGCAGCAATTTGGCGATCGCTTTCAAACGGGCCAATCCCTGCGAGAGCAGCATGGGCACACGACCACTTGGCTCACCAACCAAACCCCGGATGCGGTGGTGTTTCCGAACTCAAGCGATGACGTGGCTGACATCGTGAAAATCTGTGCGCAGTATAAAGTGCCGGTGATCCCCTTTGGCACGGGCACGTCGCTGGAAGGCCATGTGAATGCACCGGGGGGCGGTATTTCGGTGGATACCAGCCGCATGAACCGCATTCTATCTGTCAATGCAGAGGATCTGACCTGTGAGGTGGAGCCCGGTGTCACGCGCGAAGACCTGAACATGCATCTGCGCGATATGGGGCTGTTCTTTCCGATTGATCCGGGCGCGAATGCCTCGCTGGGGGGCATGGCGGCGACGGGGGCTTCGGGCACCAATGCGGTGCGCTATGGCACGATGAAGGATAATGTGATCGCGCTAGAGGTGGTTATGCCAAGCGGCGAGGTGATCAAAACGGCATCGCGGGCGAAAAAAACCTCGGCCGGATATGATTTGACACGGCTGATGGTGGGCAGTGAGGGAACGCTCGGGCTTATTACCAAGATCACGCTGCGCTTGCAGGGCATACCGGAGGCGATTTCCTCGGCGCGCTGTTCCTTTCCCAGCGTGGATGCGGCTTGTCGCACCGTGATGCAGGTGATCCAATTTGGCATCCCCGTGGCGCGGATTGAGCTGCTTGATACGCTGCAAGTGCGTGCCTGTAATGCCTATGCGGGGCTGGATTTGCCGGAAACGCCGCTTTTGCTGCTCGAATTTCATGGCTCTGAGGCGGGCGTGATTGAGCAGACAGAGATGTTTAACACCATTGCCGAAGAGTTTGATGGGCGGGGATATGAGGCCACCACCTCAACCGAAGAGCGCAATCGGCTCTGGAAGGCGCGCCATGATGCCTATTGGGCCGCGCTGCAGCTGCGCCCCGGAGCTAAGGGGATTTCGACAGATGTCTGTGTGCCGATTTCACGCCTGGCAGAATGTGTGGGTGCGGCGCAAGAGAGGCTTGCGGAGTTGGGCTTTACCGCACCGATTGTGGGCCATGTGGGTGATGGCAATTTTCACACGCTGCTGCTGGTGGACGTGGAAAATGCGGATGAGATCCGGGCTGCAGAAGATTTTGTGGGCTGGCTCAATGACGTGGCGATTTCCATGGATGGGACCTGCACGGGTGAGCATGGCATCGGGCAGGGCAAGATCCCCTATCTGGTCAAAGAGCTGGGCGGCGCAGTTGATGTGATGGCCGCCGTAAAACGCGCGCTTGACCCGGATAACATCATGAATCCGGGGAAGGTGCTTGCCCCCAGCACATAACCAAGGCGCTTAACCCAAAGGGCCGCTGCGCGGACGCGATCTATTTTTGCTGACGAGGGGTTTCACCCCTCGAGCTCCCCAAGGTATTTTTTGCCAAATGAAGTGAGGTCGTTATTTCGCTTGAATGGGTCGGATGGATTTTGCGCGGTGCGTTGGTTTTGCTTATGCAATGTGCAGGTTTAGCAGGGAGTCGGCTTATGAAAACGCATGTCAAAGCTTTGGTTGTTGGGGGCGGTGCGGTTGGCACCTCGATTGCCTATCATCTGGCGCGCGCTGGCTGGTCAGATGTGATGTTGCTGGAGCGCGATGAGCTGACCTCTGGCTCGACCTGGCATGCGGCGGGGCTTTTGCCTTTGTTTAACATGTCCTATGCGACGTCGCATATTCATGATTATTCGGTGAAGTTCTATAAGACGCTCGAAGAAGAGACCGGGCTGAATGCGGGTTTTTCTGTGGTTGGCAATCTGCGCATGGCTCAGAGCCAGGAGCGCATGGATGAATATATGCTCTATGGCTCTACCGCTGAGACGGTGGGTGTTCCGTATGAGTGGCTAAGCGCGGCGCAGATCAAGGAGCGTTGGCCGCTTGTGCGCTGCGAGGATCTCAAAGGCGCGATTTACCATCCCACAGATGGCTATATCAACCCAGCGGATGTGACCATGGCGATGGCTAAGGGGGCACGTCAGCGCGGGGTGATGATTGAGCGCAAATGGCAGGTGGATGGCTATATTTGGGCCGGTGATCATTGGGATGTGACGATTACCAAGATGGTTGAGAAGGGGGGCAATCTTGTGCCCTCTGATGAGCAAATGGTCATTCAAGCCGAGCATGTTGTGACAGCGACGGGCAATCATGCGCAGCGCACGGCGCGGCTTTTGGGGATTAAGATGCCTGCGATCCCGGTTGAGCATCAGTTTATTGTGACCGAACCCGATCCGGCTTTGGTCGAGTGGCGCAAGGACAACCCAGAGCACCCGGTTCTGCGCGATGCGGATGCGAAATGGTATGTGCGCGAAGAGCGGGGCGGCTGGATCCTTGGGCCATATGAGCGAAATGCCCCAGCGCGGTTTGAATATGATGTGCCCGAGACGTTCCGTGCGGATCTCTTTCCCCTCGATCTGGAGCGCATCGAAGAGGAATATATGTCCATGATCCACCGCATTCCGTCTTCGGAGACAGCGGGGCTCAAGGATGATTATAACGGGCCGATTTGCTATACGCCCGATGGCAATCCTCTGGTTGGGCCTGCGCCGGGGTTGCGCAATATGTGGCTGGCGGAGGGCTTTAGTTTCGGCATCACGGCGGCGGGCGGCACCGGCTATTACCTGGCGCAGATGATGGTTGAGGGCGAGGCGGAGATAGACATGGCCAGCCTTGATCCTAAGCGTTACGGCTCTTGGATGACCACGGAATATGCGGCGCGCAAGAATGAGGAATGCTATGAGCATGTCTATATCTTGCATCACCCTGATGAGGAGCGCGAGGCCTGCCGCCCTTTGCGCACGGCGCCTGCCTATGATCGGCAAAAGGCATTGGGTGCGCAGTTTGGCTGTGTGAATGGCTGGGAGCGGCCCAATTACTATGCGCCGCTTGGGTTTAATGATCATGACAGCCGGAGTTTTCGCCGCGGCGCTTGGTGGCAATATGCCCGTGATGAGGCCAAGGCAGTGCGGACTGGCGTCGGGCTGATTGATGCCACGGCCTTTACCAAACATCTGCTCAAGGGGCCTGGGGCGACGGCCTTTTTGGATTGGTTTACGTGCAACAAGCTGCCGCGCGTGGGGCGTATCAACCTGACATATGCGCTGACTTCGGCAGGCACCACGCGCACGGAATATACGATAGTGCGCCTTTCTGAGAATGAATATTACCTCGTCTCTGCTGGTGCTTGGACGGCTTATGACAGTGACTATCTGCAAAAGGCGGTTGCGGACAAAATCGCAGAGTTTGGCTATATGTCCTGTCATGATGTGACCAGCCAGTGGGGCGTGTTCGCCATTGCGGGGCCAAAATCGCGCGATGTTCTTCAAGAGCTGATTAAGGATCCAGATCCGCAAACGGCTTTGTCCAATAAGCGATTCCCTTGGCTTTCGGCTAAGCAAATCGAGCTAGGTATGTGCCCGGTGAATGCGATCCGTGTGGCCTATACGGGCGAGCTGGGGTGGGAGCTGCATCATCCGATGGAGATGCAAAACTATCTCTGGGACCAGCTCATGCAGGCTGGGGCCAAGCACGGAATGAAACTGGTGGGCGCGCGGGCTCAGAACTGGCTGCGGCAAGAGAAGTCTTATCGCGCCTTTGGCACCGAGCTTGGCCGCGATGCAACGCCGCTTGAGGCCGATCTGCCGCGTTTTGTGGATCTAAACAAAGAATTCCATGGCAAGGCCAAGATGCAAGAGACCGGCATTCGCTCTAAATGTGTGACCCTTCTGATTGATGGGCCAAGTGACGCAGATCCTTGGGGGCGCGAGGCGCTTTATGATGGGGAGACCAAAGTGGGTCGTCTGACCTCGGGCGGGTATTCGGTGCATTTTGGCAAATCCATTGGCATGGGCTATGTCACCCCAGAGTTGGCCACGCCTGGAACGCGCCTCAAGGTGCGGATGTTCAATCAGCTTTGGGATGCTGAGATTGTGCAGGACAGCCCCTATGATCCCAAAAACGAAACCATCCGCAAAGACGGGTAGGGCGCGCTGGGATTACGCAAAGCGGGCAGGGGAGAGCTTGGCCACGATCTTTGGATCTAGCTCTGGGCACTCTCCACTCGCAAGCGCTGCCACAAGACGCCCGGCGGCGGGGCCTGTTTGGAACCCATACCCGCCTTGCCCTGCTGACCAGATAAAGCTGGGCTCTGCGGGATCGGGCCCAAGAACCAAAGCACGATCCGGGGCAAATGTGCGCAAGCCTGCCCAGCTGGCGGTGGGGCGGGTGACCGGCTCTGTCACCATTTCTTGATAGCGCGCCAGCCCTTCGGCCAGCACCATATCCTCGGGCCACGCATCCATGGGTGCAATCGGATCTTCCTCGGCCGGAGACACAATTAGCTGCCCCGCATCGGGTTTGGCATACCAGGCTTCGCCCGCGCCAAAGAAAATCGGCCAGTTTGCGCATTCATGTCCGCCAGGGGCCGCAATTCGCGCCATGGAGCGACGATAAGGTTGCAAGCCGAGGGGGGCAAGGCCCGCCATCTTTGCAATCTCATCCGCCCAAGGGCCGGTCGCATTCACAAGGGCCTTGCAG